>DUUU01000306.1 GCA_012841485.1 Armatimonadota bacterium | reverse complement strand
GGATCTGCTCGCGGAGTTCGACAAGGTCTTTTCTGCTTCCTGAGTCTACGGGAAACCGGATGCGCCAGTGATCCGAGGCAGCGCGCTCTCTAGCAGGCCGCTGCCTCGGACGCGGCAAGCCAATACCCGAATGGCACCCCCGGTGCCGCCTCCCCCGAGAAGGCCTGCGCCACCGGGTGGCGTTCTTCTGTCGGGCCTCCCCAGAAACATCTCTCTTCATCCCCGCGTGACGGCTGGTCCTCTGGATCAGCCGGTTGTTTGCCCCTCCGGATGTAAAATCGCTCCAAAACGGCCTGCTTCTTGCTTCGTGCCCGCTCGTAGTTTTGCAGCGGAAAGCCGCGGGGAATGATTGCGGCAGCGCGCGCCGCCGCGGCGACGGGCGACCTGTGAGTGCGTAAGGAGGAGGGTTTCTATGGCCAGGGAGATCCCGCGGAGCGAGTGGACGGAGTTCCTGACAGAGTTCACCGTGAGCAATGAGGGCCGCAAGGCGAAAGTGGAGGTGGATGGCCGGTGTCTGGGCGACGCCGAGGGCGAGGATGCGTTTGTGCTCACCGGCGTGGAGGCCGGGGTGCAGGCCGAGGATGAGGATACGATCGTCGTGGCGCTGGCGGACATCGAGGGTGAGCAGCAGGGCCGCGTCACCCACCGCATCGAGGATGTCACCGCGCTGCGCCTCCGCGAGCAAGATGGCATGACGGAGGGCCTTGAGATCCAGACCCGCGAGGGGGCGAACGCGGTCATCCTCCTCGGCGAGGAGATGCCGGCGATGGCGTGAGGCAACGCCCCGGAGTGGCAATTGCGGCGGCTGGCGACGTCGCACCGTCGCGGCACGGGGCGGGCAGTGCGAGCTCTGCCGCGACCTCCGGGCGCGATGGGATGCCCGAGCCGGATGAGCGCGCTGAGAAAGATGGGGCGTTGCCCCGCCGGGCATCTTTCTGAAGAGGACGCGCTGGCGGGAACCGGAGGAGTGGCCCGAGGCTGGGGGAAGGGCGCCTACTCCCGGCCTCGGGGGAGTGGCGCACCCTCGCAGAAGTAGGGCGTGCCCAGCTCCGCGATGGCCGACCAGGGTACCTGCTCGCTCGCGAAATGGGCATGGGAGAAGAGCAGAAAACTGAGTGCCCTGCCCGGGTTGTGCGCGGGCACCCGGCGCAGGAAGTAGGGCCAGTCCATCTCAGGGCCCACGCCGGCGACGATGGAGACCGCGTCCCACCAGTCAGGCCGGCCCTCCTGCCAGGAGTAGATCTTCCGCAGAAGCATATCCTCCGGCCCGAATCCGCGAAAAGGGTAGCCGCCAAGCAGGATCGTGCGCGCGTGCTGAAGGGCATCCTCATCGAGATCGGCAACGCCACTCGAGTGGACGATCAGATCGACCGGCGCGCCTGCCTTCTCTGCCTTCAGGAGCCACGCCTTTTCCGTTTCTGCGGTATAGAAGCCGGCCGCGTTCAAAACCGCCATCGCCCGGTTCTTATCACGCGGGTGGATGTAGAAGTCGATATCCTTCGTATCGCGTCCCCGACCGTAGAGGCTGACCATCAGGCCCCCGCCCAGGAGGTGGGGCACCTGGTTCTGCGTCAGGAGCTGTGTCGCCTCATAGTAGACCGGCAGGTGCTCCTCGTCCACGAGTAGCCGGTTCTCTGGCATGCCCTCACCCCCGTCTCCACTCATCAACGCGTGTGCTCGCTGATGTAACCATACCCGACACGCTCCTCTCCCATGCGCGACGACAGGAGGACCGCCGGGCGGGCGCGAACAGGAGTCACAGTCAGGGCGAGACGACACATCAGGGATGGGAGGAACAAGGCGATGGAGCTGCCGATATTGCCCTTGCACATCGTGCTCTTCCCCCAGATGGTTCTGCGCCTGCTGGTGACGGAGCCGCCCCATCTAGAGATGGTGCAGCGCTGCATGGATGGCGATAGGACGCTGGGGATCGTGCTGGCGCGGCCGGGACAGACGCTGGACGATATCGAGCTCTGTCGCGTGGGGACGAGTGCCTATATTGCCGATCTTACCGAGGAGGGAGACGGACGTACGCTCCTCCTCGTTTTCGGGCAGCGCCGGTTCCGCCTGCTCGATTACCGCGATGGCGAGCATTTCGTCACGGGGCGCATCGAGTGGCTTCCGGAGGCAGGGGGAGACGCCAGCGTTGGGGTGTCGGTCGTGACGGAGCTTCTGCACTGCTATCTCGCCGATATCCTGGGGCATTTTGGCCCAGCCCACCTCTTTCCGGGGGATGTCGATATTCCACAGGAGGCCACGGAGCTCTCGTATGTCGTCGCCATGCTCCTGCCACTAGCCCTCTCCGAGAAACAACGCCTTCTCGAGCTGCCCGGGCCGGCTGCCCGGCTTGAGGCAGAGGTGCCCCTCCTTCGCCAGCAGATCGAGGCGGATCGCCTGGGAGAGAGACGGCAGGGCATCGCCCGCTCGCTAGGTAAGCAAGATGCGGAGTGGATGGCGCAGTGGCGAAACTGAGCGGCCCGCGTCAGGCGGCCAGTATCACCTTCCAGGCACTCTCCCAGGCGTCCAGCACGGCTGCGCGCAGATCCGGGCGGCAGACCACGCGCACCTTGCGGCTGTAGCGCTCGAATGACTGCGCAAACTCCGACTTCATCTGCGAGAACCCATAGTCATTGAACGGCACCAGGTGACGCTTGCTCCGGTCGCGCTGGGGCGACACGACCACGCGAAGCGTGTCAAAATCATCCACGTCGAAGACGCTCTCGGGCTCAGGGATATCGAGGAGCACCTCGTGGCCCCGCAGCGGGATGCCTGTGCGTCGAGCGAGAAGCTCGCACAACGCCACCTCCACCGCGCGCCGCCGCGTGGGATCGCGGTGGAGCTGCACCAGATGCGCAATCTGCTCCTGCCCCAGACGAAACTCTGGCTCGCCAACTCCCGGTTCCGGGTAAAGGGTCACCGCGCGCTTGTACAGTTCGCGCCGCTGGAGCATCTCGGCCAGTTCGCCAGCGGGGAAGGCGCCCGCGACGGCGGGTGAGGCCAGGTGGCAGAGGAGGGCGTCGTCAGAGAGCGAGTAGAACCACTCGGGGCGGATCACGCCTGCGGCGACGCCATCCTGCAACAGCCGGCCAAACATGGCGCTGGCGATCCGCGCCGTATGATGCCAGTAGATGTGGCGGAACATCATGTATTTGGAGAAGATCAGGCTCTCCAGCGGGGCCACACCCTTCTCGGTGATGGCGATCCGCCGGCCGCCGGGTCCGGCATCGAGGACCAGCGATTCGATGAGGCGGTCGGTGTCGATTTGCCCGTAGGGAACGCCGCAGGCATCGGCATCGCGCATCAGGTAATCCATCTTGTCGGGGTCAACGATACCGCTGAGCAGGCGCGCCGGAAGGTTGTCCTCCGCGCCCGCATCAACGGGCGCGATCGTATTCGAGACGCACCTCGGATCCGAGATGCCCCACTGCTCGCGGAGCACCGTCGCCAGGCCGCCCGGTCGCTCCAGATCCAGGTACTCCCGGGCGCGTTCCTCATGGTCCAGGAAGAGCGGCCGGCCGGCGCTGTCACGCAGCGGCAGGTGATCGAGGAGGTGGGCGCAGGGATAGTGGCCGATATCATGGAGGAGTGCCGCCGCCAGGAAAATGCGCCCCTCTTCCGGCGTGATCCGAGGCTCTCCGGTCTCCGGGTCGTTGTTGTAAGGGTTGGCCAGGAGGCTGAGCAACAGCTGGCGCGCCAGGTGGTAGGTGCCGATGCAGTGCTCCAACCGCGTGTGTGTGGCGCCGGGGAAGGCATAGTGCACGAAGAGGAGTTGCTTCACCTGCTGCAGGCGGACGAAATCCGGGTGCTCGATCACCCGGCGTGCCGCCTGCGAAAGGGGGATGTGCCCCCAGATCGGCAGCCGAACGTAGCCGCCATCCTGTGCGAAAAGGAATTGCCAGTCGCCGCTGATTCTCTCCAAGAGTCCCTCCAGGGATGGCCACGCTCGTGGTCCACCATCCTACCCTATTATAGCACAGGCCCGCGTGCCGCGGCGCGTCCCGCTCTCTTCCGGCGGGGATTCCGAGATGAGGGATCCGAAACATCGAAGGTGGCGCAGAACCCGGCGCGCAGTGCTTTCGCGCTGCGCGCCGCCTCCCCCTCCTAGCTCCCGCCATTCTGATCGGCTAGGGCTGCCGCGCTCCAATGAACACGGAGCGATAGACCACCACCTCGTCACCCTCTCCAAACTCGTAGAGCGAGACCATGCGCCGGCCATCGCCATCCACATCCGGGAAGTCCTCATCCTTCACCGGGCAGTCCAGAAGGATGCTCTCCTTCTCCACCCCGATCACGCGGTAGCGCGCCTTCAGATCCTCGCCGGTCGCTACCGTTCCACTGTAATAGCCTGGCTTGATGCCGCTCACCGCTTCAATCGGCGGCGCGGTCTCTGTGATCAGGCGTCGCCTATCGGGCGACATCGACACCAGCTTCGAGCGGAAGAGGATGCCGTTCAGGTCGAGGCGGAGCTTTCGGCCATCGGCGCTTGCCTCTGCCAGGTGGTAGGCGCTCCGGTGACGACCTCCCTGCAGGTAAAGGAGCTGGCCGGGGCGGATGAGGTCGCGCGGGAGGGGCTCCTCAAGCGTGATCTCGCTCCTGCCTGGATCCGCCTTGATCATGCGCGTGCGGAACGCGGGCGGAATCTCGGAAACCCCCTCGTTCCCCCGGCGCAGCCGCTCTCCGTTCACCAGGTGAAGGGCGCGCAGGACGCCCTCCTTCTCTGACCAGTAGCCGAAGCTCCCTCGGAACTCCAGACCGCCGGCACGGAGAAGGGCGCCCGGATCCCAGGAGTAGAAGAAAGTATCCACCTGGCCGCCGGCCAGCGTCACCCGGAGGGCAACGGGCGCGAACTCCCCAGCCGGGCGGGGACCTTCTACCGTCAGGCGCTCTACCTTCTGGATGAACGGCTCTCCCTCGTAGGGCTGCCAGAGGGAGATAAACTCGCTGGCGCCATCGGCTCCCTCCTCCTCAGCAAAGAGGTAGCGGATCGGCGGGATATCGGGCTTGGCGCAGCGCGCCGTGATATAACGTCTCCCTGGCTGTCCGAGATGGGTGAGGCGCAGGCGCACCGGTTTCCCCTGGCACTTCCAATCGGCCCATACATCGCCATCGAAGGCGGCTGCCTGGGGCTCGACAACGTTGTTGGCCAAACCGCGGCCCATGCCGCTGATCTCGTAGACGGTGCCCTTCTCGCCGAAGGTGAGGCTCGATTGGAAGCCGTCATGCCCGGGGCCGTGGAAGCAATAGGTGCGCGTCGTTCCGCCGGCGAGGCGCAGGATATCGAGGAGGTAAACGTTCCCGCCGGGGGCATCCGCCAGGCAGACTGCCCGGCGGTAGACGCGGTTTGGGAAGCCGTCGGGCGCCGCACTGATGTCCGCAAAGGAGGCCTCCGGGGCGCCCGCAAAGAGCTGGAGGTCACCACGGGCGATGGCCGACCGATACTGTGACGACCGGTCGATCATCCCGGTGTTGTGGTGGGCGACGTGGGCGGTATCGCCCATCGGGTGGGCCCAGCAGGGATAGCCGAGCTCCGGGGCGATGCTCAACCCCCTGGCAAACATCTCGATGTTGAGGTTATCCTGGTGGTGGTGCCCGCGCCCATAGCCATAGCGCAGGGCGATTCCGGCGCGCTCCTCTTCCCGCTCCGCGTGGGCGCGCGACTCCAGGAAGACGAAGCCCACGCCATCCAGGACGCGGCTTTCCAGGGGTGGCTCCGGGCCTGCCTTCTTCGCCTGAGCGGCGATGCGCGGCCAGATCTCCTCCTCGAAAAGCTCCGGATCGCGCGGGCCCAGGCGGAAGAGCGCGCGCGCCAGGCGATCCGTGGGCCAACGCCGGTAGGCGCGCTCGTAGGCCGTGCGCACGGCCGCCGGGATCCCCTTCGGATACGCCGCCGTGTTGCCCGCGCCGCTATCGCCGTAGCTAGGACCGAAGCGACCGGCGACGAGGAAGTCGAGCCAGGTGTCGAACTCGGCGCGCAGCTTGGGATAGAGCGTCTCGTCGTACAGGTTGCAGCGCGCTTTCCACCGGGGAGAGTTCACCTCCGACAGGATCTCCGCCATGTCTGATTTCGAGTTCAGGTAATCGATGGCATAGCCCAGGGCCGAGATCCAGACCGGGCCCTCGCGTGTCATCGTGTTGATCAGGTTCTCGTCGTCGAAGCCGCCCCGGTTGGTGCCGCTGTTGTAGGCATGCGTGAACAGCTCCTCGAGCCAACGGTCGCTGACCGCTCCCATATCGGCGCAGACGGCGAACTGCGCCATATCCTCCTCGCGCGCGCCCATGTTCCCGCCGGAGAGCTCCCGGCGCATCCAGTCCCAGCCGAAGAGCTGCACCACGTAGGTGTCGATGAGCGCGCGTACATCCGCTGGCGAGCGGATGGCCGGGTCCTTCGTGTGGAGAAAGTCAGCGAGCGCCTGATCCTCGCCAAGGAGGTCAAAGACCGCGTCGTAGGCGCGCACGAGTGGCACCAAGACCTCATTGCGCTCCCAGTTCCCATCGACGAGCAAGCGCCCGGGGCGCAGATAGTGGGAGTCCACCTGCTGCCAGCGCATATTCATCCCCGGATAGACATAGGCGACGCGCGCCAGGATCACCCCGACCTTGTGCGCGGCGGCGCGGTCGCCCTGGAGGAGGGCGCGTTGCGCCATGCGGAGCACCTCTCCTGCGAAGTTCTGCCAGACGGCGTGGTGGTTGTAGTAGGCCACCCACCCCGCGAAATTCTCGCGCTTCCCGGTGCCCGGATCCCATCCCCAGCCATCATCCGGGTAATCGCCGCTGGTGAAGTCGTTACGGGTATAGTCGTTAGTCGGAAAATACTGATTGCATACGGGGCATTGCGCCTTGAAGGGGTGTGCCGAGCTGCGCCGCCAGGGATAGAAGGCGTTCACGCGGTAGATCGCTTCGCCGCACTTGGGGCAAGGCCAGTTGCTATAGCACTGCCGGGGCACGTTCCAGGAGGGGAGGCTGGCGAAGACCTCCTCATCGCTCTTCCCTTCATAGCGGGAGGGGCGGGCCAGGTCCTCGCGCAGCTTTGGGTAACGCTCCAGATTCTGCCTCGCCTGGGCCACCTTCCGGTCGGTGTAATAGGAACGCCCCCGCTTGCGCGCCGCAGGATCGATCCCGGGTACGACGCGAATCTGCTCCTCGATATCTTGACGGTAGGTGCGCACCGTCAACGGGAGGGAGAAGGCTGGAGCGTTGGGGGGAGCGAGCGTGATCGTGCCCCTCTCAATCCCCCGGTCGGATCGGAGGTAGAAGCGCGTGCGCGTTCTCCCGCGGCCTGGCTTCGTCCGGTCGAGGAGCCGGACGCCTTCCGGCAGAGTGATCTTGACTTCGACCGCCGGGTCGAATGGGGTGTCTACCCAGAAGACCTGCTCCATCACCGGCACCGGCGCCGGACCAAGCGTGGGCTGGTCCGACCGGTGATACGGATCGGGGAGGCCTGCGGCAGCCCCCCAGGCGCCCGTCGCCATGATGAGCAGGAGGGGAATCAGATATACGTACGAGTGAGAGAGAGCCATCCGTCACCTCTGCCGAGGCGGCGAGAGGCAGGCAGCTCTCTCTCCCGCGCCCGGCGTCTTACTATCAGCCGACAGGGCCGACTGATCCCCTGGTTCGATGTGCATCACTACGCCTCCTCGCTACCCATGCCCGCGAGGATCGTGGGCCAGAGGGGATGCGGCGCAGCAGCCGGAGATCGGCCCACGCGAGCGCATGGCCGGAAGCGCTGAGGGGAAGGCGGGCAGCGTTCGCTGTGGTAACGCTTGACGCTCCTGCCCCAGGTGGTTACAATGTACCTAACGAGAGTAGGTCGGCCACACGGTTGGCGCGTTCCGCTGAGGGGCCCCTGCCGCGGGGCGCCAGGGAGGGCAGAATGGCTGAAGAGCAGCGGCTGGAATGGGAGGCTCTTCCCACCGAGGAGTTGGTCGAAGAGCTGGAGTACGTGGGCCTGAGATTGCCCTCGGGGCTGATCGAGGAGATCCTTCGCCGCGGCAAGGACGCCGTGGAGCCACTGGGCCGCCGGGTGGCCGATGCCAGCCTGTGGGAGAGCACGGGTGATGACCGGTGGGCACCGCTGCACGCGCTCCACCTGCTGGGGGCCATCGGCGATCCCGCCGCGGTGGGCTTCATCCTCGAGGCGCTGCAGATCAATCCCGAACCGGATGAGATCATCGAGAACACGCCCACAATACTTGGCCACCTCGGGCCCGAGGTGATCCCCGAGCTGTCGCGCTTCATCCTGGACGAGTCGGTGGATGGCCTGATGCGGGGCGTTGCCTGCGACGGCCTGGTCTCCATCGCGGTGTTGCACCCGGAGCAGCGCGCCGAGGCAGCCCGATTCCTCCGCCGCTTCGTGGAAGACGCCGCGGATCACGACCCCGAGGCCGTGACGGCGGCGATTCTCAGCCTGGTCGAATTACGCGATGAGGAGTCGCGGCCTGCTATCGCGGCGGCGTTTCGTGCCGGGCGTGTCGACACGGACCTGGTCACCCTCGAGGATGTGCATGAGGCGTTCCAGCAGCCGGAGCGCGTCCGTGACGACTGGCATTTCACCGGCGATCCGCTGGAGTTCTTCCAGCCGGAGCGCCTGGAGAAGATGCGGAGAAAGCAGTGATCCAGGCAACGGGACCGAGCACCATGGATGACCTGGTCGAGCAGTTCCTGGTGCATCTTGGCTCTCATCGCCGCCTCTCGCCGATGACGGTGAAGTCCTATGCCGAGGACCTGGCGCACTTCCTGCAGTTTCTGGAGTCGCCCGATGTGGCATGCGACGAGTGGGGGGGGGGCGATGTGCAGGTCATTCGGCGCTATCTGGGCGTGCTGCAGGATCAGGAGTATCGCAAGACGACCATCGCGCGCCGCCTCTCCTGCCTGCGAAGCTTCTTCCGCTATTTGGTTCGGCGTCGGGTGATTGCCGCGGACCCGATGGCGGGCATCATGGCGCCGCGCCTGGAGCGGCGGCTTCCCAAGGTGGCGAACCGCGAGCTGCTGGAGGCGCTCCTCGAGGCACCGGACGAGGCAACGCCGGCCGGCCTGCGTGACCGGGCGATCTTGGAGCTACTCTATGCCACCGGGGTGCGCGGCAGCGAGCTGGAAGCGATCGACGTGAGCGATGTGGAGTTCGGGCGCCGGGAGATCCGGGTGCTGGGGAAGGGGAGCAAGGAGCGCGTCGTGATCTTCGGGAAGGCGGCCCAGGAGGCGCTGGCGGAGTACCTGAGCCGCGGGCGGCCACACCTCTTGAAGGACGCGAAGGACGAGCCGGCGCTCTTCCTCAACCGCTTCGGCAAGCGGCTGGGGGTGCGCTCGGTGCGCGATATCCTGGAGAAGTATCTGCTGCAGGTTGCCGCGGAGCTTCACCTGAGCCCCCACTCCTTGCGCCACTCCTTCGCGACCCACCTCCTAGATGGGGGCGCGGATCTGCGCGCGGTGCAGGAGCTTCTGGGACACAGCAGCCTGGGCACAACCCAGGTGTACACGCACGTGAGTAACCAGCGCTTGCAGGACGCATTTCGTCGAGCGCACCCGCGAGCATAGCGCGCCCTCGACACCAGGGGGCCTTCTGGCGCCGGCGCGTTTGACAGTGCCCTGGCAGTGGAAGCACGCGCTATCGGTTCGCCAGGATGCTTTACGCAATGCGTGCCACGGGTATAAGGAGAGCGAATGAAGGTGCACCATACCACGATCGTCTGCGTGCGGCGCGATGGCAAGACCGCTATCGCCGGCGATGGGCAGGTGACGTTCGAGAACACCATCATGAAGCAGGGGAGCCGAAAGGTGCAGCGCCTGGCCGGCGGGAAGGTGCTCGCCGGGTATGCCGGCGCGGCCGCGGATGCCCTGACGCTGATGGAGCGCCTCGAGGCCAAGCTGGAGCAGTACGCGGCGAACCTGGAGCGCGCTGGTTTCGAGCTGGTCAAGGAGTGGCGAACCGACCGCGTGTTGCGTCGCCTGGAGGCGCTCCTTGTTGTGGCCGATGAGCATGGCATGTTTGTGATCTCCGGGGGCGGCGATATGATCCGACCGGATGGCGACGTGATCGCCGTCGGCTCTGGAGGCGGATATGCGCTCGCGGCGGCCCGGGCCCTGATGAAGCATACGAGCCTGGGCGCGGAGGAGATCGCGCGCGAAGCACTTGGGATCGCGGCGTCCATCTGCGTCTACACGAACGAGAACATCACCGTCGAGCTTCTTGGATAGCCGGCGCCATTTGGCGCTTCGCTCGCCCGAAGCCGCGGCGGCTTCCTGCTGCCGCCAGGGGGGGATAGCATGAGGCAGTTGACCCCACAGCAGATTGTGGAGGAGCTGAATAAGTACATCGTGGGCCAGAACAAGGCAAAGCGCGCGGTGGCGATCGCGCTGCGCAACCGTTACCGGCGCCGCCTGCTCCCGGAGGCGCTTCGCGAAGAGGTGATCCCGAAGAACATCCTGATGATCGGGCCGACCGGCGTGGGCAAGACGGAGATCGCCCGCCGCCTGGCCCGGCTGGCGAACGCCCCCTTCGTGAAAGTGGAGGCCACTAAGTTCACCGAGGTGGGTTACGTGGGCCGCGATGTCGACTCCATGGTGCGCGACCTGACCCAGGTGGCCTATCGCATGGTGCAGCAAGAGCGCATGGAGGAAGTACGCGAGGAGGCCGAACGTCTGGCTATCGAGCGCGTCGTTGACCTCCTGGAGCCGCTGCCCCGGTCGCGCCAGGAGGGGACCGCCTCTGACTTCCTCATGGAGGCGGCACGCCAGTTTATGGGCGCACGCGCGGGAGGAACCGGACGGCCAGCGCCTGCGCAAGAGCCCACCGAGCCAGCCAACCTCGAGGCCCGGCGCGCGGAATTGCGCCAGCGCATCATCGCCGGCGAGCTGGATGGCGATAGGATCGAGCTGGAAGTGGAGGAGGCACACGCCCCCTTCATGCAGGTCTTCTCGCAGCAGGGCCTGGAGGAGATGGGGATGGACCTCCAGGGAATGCTCGGGAACATGATGCCCCGGCGCACCAAGAAGCGCAACGTCTCCATCGCCGAGGCGCGCGAGATCCTCCAGAAGGAAGAGGCCGAGAAGCTCATTGATAACGATGAGGTGGTGCGCGTGGCCATCGAGCGCACCGAGCAGGACGGCATCATCTTCGTCGATGAGCTGGACAAGATCGCCGGGCGCGAGAAGGGCGCAGGCCCGGATGTCTCACGCGAGGGAGTTCAGCGCGATATTCTCCCGATTATTGAGGGCGCGACCGTCGTGACCAAGTATGGGCCGGTGCGCACGGATCACATCCTCTTCATCGCCGCCGGCGCGTTCCATATGTCCAAGCCCTCCGATCTGATCCCGGAGCTGCAGGGCCGGCTTCCAATCCGCGTGGAGCTGGAATCGCTGGGAGAAGAGGAGTTCGTTCGCATCCTGAGCGAGCCGGAGAACGCGCTCACGAAGCAGTACGCGGCGATGCTCGAGACAGAAGGCGTGCAGGTCGAGTTCACGGAGGAGGGCATTCGCTCCATCGCCTCCATCGCCGTTCAGGTGAACTCGCGCACGGAGAACATCGGCGCCCGGCGATTGCACACGGTGATGGAGCACCTCTTCGAGGAGCTCTCTTTCCTGGCGCCTGATATCCAGCCGGCCACGGTGCGCATTACGGAGCAATACGTGCGGGAACGCCTTGAAGGCATCGTGAAGAACGAGGATCTGAGCCGGTACATCCTCTAAGCACTTGCACGGCGAAAGCCCGTGGAGTCTTCGCCCAGGCGCGTGAGTCGTCAAGAGAGCGCGGGCGGGGCCAAGACGCAGCTCGCGATAGAGAGGCGAGCGGAAAGGGCACGCTCGGGAAGGCGGGGGAGGGGCCCCGAGCCGCGATGGTTCGGGCACGCACCCCCCTCGCCCGCGCCTCCACTCACTCCACGACGTTCTCGATGGAGCCAATCTGGTCGATGGTGGTGCGCACGCGGTCTCCCGGCTTGAGGAAGATGCCGCGCCCGCTGCCGACGCCCGCGGGCGTGCCGGTGGCGATCACATCGCCCGGCTCCAGGGTGATGAACTGCGAGATGTAGTGGATCAGCTCGGCGACCGGGAAGATCATCTGCCCCGTATTGCCGTTCTGCATCTCCGTGCCGTTCACCGAGAGGGTGACCCGCAGGCGCTGAGGATCGGCGATCTCATCGGCGGTGACGATCCAGGGGCCCATCGGCGCGAACGTATCGAACCACTTTCCGTTCAGCCAGTCGAAGAACTTGTCCCACTCCTCCGATTTGGAGCGCTCGCGGACCTTGAGCGCGCGCTCGGAGACGTCGTTCATCACGGTGTAGCCCGCCACATAGTCGAGGGCGTCCGCCTCGGCAATCGCCTTGCCGCTCCGGCCGATGACCACTGCCAGCTCGGCCTCCCAATCAATCTTATTGCCCACCGGCGGGATGCGGATCGGATCGTAGGGACCGGTCACCGTCGTGGTGGGTGGCTTCATGAAGACGCGTGGCGTGACGGTGTCCTTCTCCTCGACGCTGCGCCCGCCCTCGCGGATATGCTCGGCGTAGTTGCCTGCCAGGCAGAAAAGCTTGCGCGGGTAGAGGATCGGCGCGCAAAGTCGCACATCGGCCAATGGGAGAATGGCGTTGGCCGGCGCCTTCTCGACGGCCTCGCGGGCGGCCGCGAGCCCGGATTCACCGGCGTCGAGGAGGGCGAGCATCCCCGCGGCCAGCGTCTTCTCGGCGGCGCTGCCTGCGGCTGCCGCCGCCAGGTCAACGATGCGGTCCTCACCCAGAACGGCGCCCACGCGCCTGGTTCCGTTATGCTCGAATGTTGCCAGCTTCACAGCAGTACCCCTTCGTCAGAACCGTGCCAATCCAAATCGTACCTCCAAGCATAGCACATGAGGGGCACCCGAGGCAAGCCTATGCCGAGGCTTGACGAGGGCGAGTTCCAGAGGAGGCGCGTGGCCCGCACGCCTGTTGTGCGAGTTGACAGCTACGACGGCCAGTTGCTATACTAGAGCGAGGCGGCATAGTGCTGCCTCGCTTGTGGCAAGCGGCGCCCCGCCGAGCGGTTTGAGGGGCGGGGACGTGTCGTCCCTCCTGTGAAGCGTTCACTCCATCGCCCGAAAAGCGGCGGAAGCGTCGCCAGCCGATGGCTGATTCCCGAGTTGGAGGCTCTCCTGATGAAGCGTATTCCGATCGTTGCGGGCAACTGGAAGATGCACAAGACGATTGCCGAGGCCCGTGCCCTGGTCGATGGTCTGAAGCCGGGCGTTGCTGGTCTGACCGGCGTAGAGGTGGTGGTCTGCCCGCCGTACACGGCGTTGGCTGCTGTTCGCGAGGCCATTGAGGGCAGCGAGATTGCCCTGGGCGCCCAGGATGTCTTCTGGAAGGAGAAGGGCGCCTACACGAGCCAGGTGGCACCGAGCATGTTGGTGGACGCGGGTTGCCGCTACGTGATCATCGGCCACTCCGAGAACCGCGGCCGCTTTGGCGTGCCCGAGCCGGAGATGACCGAGGCCCTCCACCGATGGTTCGGCGAGACGGATGAGAGCGTCAACAAGAAGACGAAGGCGGCGCTTGCGGCCGGGCTGATCCCGATCGTCTGCGTGGGTGAGACGCTCGATGAGCGCCGCGCTGGCAAGACCGACGAGGTGATCGCGGGTCAGGTGGAGCGCGGTCTCGCGGGCCTTACCGGGGAGCAGGTGGGCGGCATGGTGATTGCCTACGAGCCGGTGTGGGCGATTGGCACGGGCGAGACGTGCGACACGCCGGAGGCCAACCGGGTGTGTGGCATGATTCGCGGCGTTGTCGAGCGCGTCTTCGGCGCCGATGCCGCGCAGGCGGTGCGCATTCAGTACGGCGGCAGCGTGAAGCCCGGGAACGCGAAGGAGCTCTTCTCGCAGGAGCATATCGATGGCGGTCTGGTGGGCGGTGCCGCGCTCGAGGCCGAGAGCTTCGCTCAGATCGTGCGCGCAGCAACCTCCTAAGCAGGTTGGCCGGCGAAAAGACGCCCCGCGTTTCCTCTTCCGCGCGTTCGGTTGCGGATACTGCTGAGGGGCGGCACCGCGCCAGCGAATCGGGTGCGCGGATCATCAGACGCTCGGAGCACACGCCTCCGGGCGTCTGATGGCGCCCTCTCCCTCACTGCGCTCTCCGCGAAGCGCCCTCGTGGGAGCAGTCACCGGCGTGTGCCAGGGTCTCGGGTGCCCGGTGGTGGGCTTACTGCCGACGGGGCGCGGCGTGCCTACACGCGCACGCTCAGAGATCCAAGTAGAAGATGACGAGCAGCGAGATCAGGCCAACCCACGTGGCCGGAACGCGCACGGCAGCGCCGCTGAGCTGTTCCAGGATCAGGCGAGGCGCCTCCAGTAACGAGCGGATCCCCAGGTAAACGACGAAATAGACTCCCCCCGCGCTCAAGAGACCCATCGACGCTACTTCCACCGACCCAAACAGCCCGTGCGACGGTACGCCGGCGCTCAGGGCCTGTGAAACATCGATCAGCCAGGTGATCACCGGTCCCAGCACCCAGGCGATCATCCAACTCACGCACGAGATGCGCTCATCTTGCTGCGCGGGCTCCTCGGCAAGTGGCATTCTGCTCCCTCCGCGTTGCTCAGGCCGTGCGCGCCCAGCCCGGTGGGCGTGCGAGGGTACGGAGCCAGATCGGCGACGATCCCCCCGGCACCTATTCCCCGGTGGCGTGCATGGGTAACGTGCGGACGGAGTTGTTCTTCACCTTGCCAGCAGGCGCGGGTACCGCGGGACTTCCGGCGCATGGGCGCGGCGCGAGAGCCGGCGGGTGCGCGCGGTGGCGAGGGAGTGTTCCCGGCGGCAGCGGGGCATGATGTGCCCGTTGGGGCGCGGACCGCAGAGCGGGCGTGTGGTCGAGCGCACGACCATCTGCCTGCCTCCGCGGCTGTGCGTGAAGAGCAGGAGAAACAGGAGCCCTGAAGCGAGGGCAAAGTGGGTGGGCCACATCGATGGGGCCGGCGGTGGAAGAGGACGCGGCGGCGGGGTGGGGGAGGGCGCCGGCGCGGAAGCAGCCACGGCGGCGAGCATCCGGAACAGGAAGGTTGTTGCCGCGGTGATGCGGGTTGCGTTGGAGGCCGTGCCCGCGGGCATCGTCTCGTATAGGATGGCCGGCGTGTTCCAGGCGGTCGTAAAGAAGCGGTGCGCGAGGCGCTGGTCGTTGGTCGCTCCCCAGTAGGTCCGCTGCACATAGGTTCCCTGATCGGCGCACGCTCTCAGCGTCGTTGAGATCCACTGATCCAGAGGGACACTCCAGGTGGGTGCGGCGCGTCCATGCGCGAGAAGGGGCGTTTCGATGGTGTGGCACGTATAGGGGTCGTCCGGGGTCCATTCGTGCGCATCGATGATCAGGGCAGGGCGCCACTGGAGGAAGAGGTCGAAGATGGCGCGAGTCTCTGGTTGCGTGCGATCCTGCCAATCGCGGTTCAGATCGACGCCGGCGGCATTGGTGCGCTGGCGGGCCGCCATGCCATCGGGGTTGGCGGTGGGCACGACAAGCGTGACGATGCGCCGCCTGATCTCCGTCTTGCTCGCGCTGCAGAGATCGCGGATCATGCGCAGGGCGGCTTGAGAGGCGATTGGCTCGTCGCCATGCTGGCCACAGATGATCAACACGCTGGGTGCGCCGCGTTCCTTCGCCTCTGGTTCCGCCACGACCAACAGGTGAAGCGGCCGCCCTTCGATGCTGCGCCCGAACGTCTCCACCGAGACGGCAGGCAGCGCCGCAATCTCGGAGAGCGTGTCGGCCCCAGCGGGGCTAGCCCCGAGGGCTGCGGGCGAAGTGATGAGCAGCAGCGCGAAGAGTAGACGCATCACCTCATGCCTTTCGGTCGAGAGAAAGCCCGACCAGGTGCATCATATCGGCGTACATCCGAAGCAGGCGACGCGGCGGGATCTCGCGGATCACGTCTCCGGTGGTCGTATCGTACATCTCGACGACGACCTGGCGTGGCTCATCCAGGATCCGAAAGCGCACGCTGATCTCCAGGGTCTTCACTGCTTCATTCAGGCAGTCGATGGCCTGCCGCACCTCGGAGAAGTTTGGGCCGTTTCCTGTCGGCCGGGCGGTTGCCCTATCGGAGTACACGCTGGGCCGGGCGCCAGGATAGGTGTCTCGGTGCAAGATGGCGGCGTCGGAAGGCTCTATCCTGCGGAGCACGGGCTGTACGACATCAGTCATCTTTGTCACCCCCCTCATCCATCATACACACGAGCGGGCACGACGCGCTATCGCTCGCTCTCATGGGGGTCCGGCGTCTCGCCAGCCGGCGGAGTGCCATCACCCTGATGGTCCCGCGTCCATAGCCGCCGCCTGGATGTGGTCTGATGGATGGCGGATCCCCGGCGGCGTGCCACGGGCAGGGACCTTACCGTAGTGCATCTATTCGGCATGCGCATGGGGGAGCTTAAGCGGGGCGCTATGGGGATGCATTCCTGCTGGCGCGCGAGGCCTCACGCCCTGATCGATGACTCGTAGCGCCGGTAACTGAGGTGCTTCAGAACGCGGGCTTCTCTGCCTGCCAGCACGACAGGGCCAAGCACCGCGATGGCATGGTGGCGACCCAGGGAGAGGATCTCCGCGATGGGCGCGGGCTGATAGCGAACGAGCGGCCGCCCTTGAAGAAGCCGGTAGAGGCTGTAGGCGAGGTGCCTCGCCTGTTGGATGGCGTGTTGCGCGGTGGCTGGCACCGGCGCGCCTGCGTCGTGGTCGAGGAGATGGCAAGCATCACCGATGGCGAAGAGGTCCGAGCGGTCGGACCAGCACAGGTACGCATCCACGCAGGCTCGGCCACGGTGATCCGTGGCCAGCCCGCTCTCGGCGAGGAGACGGGGAGCACGGGTGCCACCGACCCACGCGATTGTCCCAGCCGCGATCCGCTCTCCTGATGCGAGCGTGACCTGACCCGGGCGAACGGCGGACACGGGAGAGAGCACGCGCACTTCGACGCCCAGTTGCGCCAGTATCTCCTGTGCCCGGTAGGCGGCATTGAGGGGGAAGCCGGGCAGCAGCTGGTCGCGTGACTCGATGAGCAGAAGGCGAGGGCTTTCAGAGAGCTCGTGCAGGGCCACCAGGTCGCGCAGGCGGTCGTGGAGTTCGCCGGCCAGTTCGACCCCGGTGCAGCCACCACCGATGATCACCGCTGTCAGGTGCGCCTCCCGGATCGCCGCGTCGGGTGCGCGTCGGGCGCGGACCACCTGTCGTTCTATATGCCGTGCCAGGCGCACTGCTTGGTCGCAGTTGCGCAGCGAAAGCGCGTTCTCGGCGATGCCGGGGAGATCGCTCTCCGCCGCCTCTCCTCCCAGCGCCATGACCAGGATGTCGAAGCCGAACTCACGCCCATCGCAGTGAGCACGCTTCGCGACAGGATCGATGGCGGTGACGGTCGCCTGATGGAAATGAACCCGGCTGCCGCGCAGCGCGCGAGAGAGGGGGACCAGCGCCGCGTCGGGCGGAATGGCTGCCGCCGCGACCTCGTGCAACCGGGTGATGAGCTGATGGTGGCTCGAGCGGTCGATCAACAGTATCTCATGGGGTGTGTTGGGGCCCAGCCATCGGTCGAGCTCCCGAGCCAGGGTGAGACCGGCATAGCCGGCACCAAGAATGCAGATTCGCATGGCTACTCCACCAACCGGATCACCTTCTGCCAG
>DUUU01000305.1 GCA_012841485.1 Armatimonadota bacterium | reverse complement strand
GTGCCGAAACCTATGCGCTTGGGATCGTGCTTGCGGTCCACCCATCCACCACAATAGCAGGCGTAGCGAATCCCTAAGCGGCGAAACTGCTCGCGGATGCGCTCCACGGGCGTCGCCAGGATCGTATCCGGGTTGAAGAAGGTCCAGGGACCCAGCACCGTGTAGTTCGAGCCCCAATCCTGGCGGACCAGGTTGATGAAGTCGTAATAGTCGCGCGAAGCCACGGGATAGATGGACCAGCGCAGGGTGTAGGTCTCGCCGGGTGCCAGGCGGAGCATCTCCGTGCGGATGCCCGCGGCCGGGGGTTCCGAGGTGCAGTAGAGGCGTGCCTGGTTGCGGAAGACGTCATCCTCGCACAGCATGCCGAGCGCGTATTCCGGCATCGCCACATGCACACTGGGGTTGGAGGGCGAGTAGTAATCATCAACCGCCGGGTCGGGGTTGCCCGCCAAGCGCACCACGGGGCTCTCGAGCGTTTCCAGGCTCGTCTGGTGGCGTACCAGCATCCCCAGAGGGGCATCCGCGTGCGCGTTCGTGATGGCGTCTTCCACCTCCACTTTGCGCGCGGTGAAGCGGACCGTGCGCCGCACGCGGTAGTCGGGCCCAGACGCGATGACGGTGCCGCCCGCTTTGCCAGGCCGTGCATCCACCTTCCAGCCAGGCTGGCCCGTGGTATCCGGGGTGGCGCCGGCCGTGAGGCGGTTGAGGCCGGCATTCGGGTAGGAGAAATCGCTGGTAAACTCCCAGCGCCGGCCACCCACGGCGAGGGCAAAGCCACCCCCAGGGAGCAGCTCGCCGCGGTAGGACGCCGGTCCGGCGCCTGGCTGCCCGGTGTTGATCACGGGAGCGGCCGCGTCGGAACCGGCCATGGTGGGGCTCTTCCCCGGCTTCGTGCGCACCGTGAGCTTGCGGATGACCAGATTCCCCTCGGTGCCGGCATAGCGCAGCGAGCTCGGGTTGGCCGTGTTGGTGATCTCCAGGCGGTTCTCCGCAGCCGGATTGGTCAGATCGGTCACGTCCAGAACGAGCGTATAGGGGTCTCCCTCGTAGAATCCCAGCTGGCGCGCGCCCTCGAAATCCGGGCCGTAGAGGACGCGCCACCCGCCGCTGCCGTACCATGCCGCGGGGAGATCGGGAGCAACCGGCGAGATGAGCGGCTTGTTCACCAGGCGGAGCGCCGTCCGGCTTTTCGCCGCTTTCACCTCTTTGCCGTTGAGCTGCACGCGGAGGAAGAACATGGAGCCAGAGAACGCCTTGGCATTGAGGCGCGCCTGCACCTCCAGGAGAATCGTCGTATCCGCCTGCGGCAAAGTGCCAAACTCGAAGGCGCGTGTTTCGCCAGGCGGAATGGCGGTCTCTTCAGGGATCACCGGCACCTCCGCGGCGTGCGCAGCCCCGGCGATCAGGGCCAGGAACAGGCATGCGTACTTCATCAAGGCTCCTCCACGCGACTGACAATCGATGAGACGTGAGGCGCAAGCCACCAGCGGCATGCTCACTAGCCCCTTCTTCGCCCCCGGAGAGGCCGACCCCTCTTCCTCGTGGGTAGGCAGCGGTGTCGCCTGCGGCATCGAGGCGTTGTCTCGGGCCGGCGCCCTCGTAGCAGAGGGTAGCGCGGCAGAAACCCTCCCACGCACCGGAAGCCCGGCAGGCAGTGCAGAGACGGGCGCACCATCAGCACGGCTGGCGCAGGAATGCCTGCCGGGCCGTGGAAGTACTGCGGTAAAGTATGGCGGGCACCCTTGCCTCAGGGGCGTGCCCAGCCGCGGGATCAATCGAGGACAGGGGTTTGTTCATGCGCATCATGGAGCTCGGTTCACAGATTCGAAAGAGCGCACGGCGGCATGCTTGGCGCCTCGCCGTGTGGGGGATGATGGCGATGGTCATGACACTGACCGCGAGCAAGAGCAGCGCCGCTCCGGAGGCGAAGGTACTCCTGGTGGCGAGCTCGCCCGACAACTACGTCGCCCAGGGTCTGAACGCCCTCGGCGTTACCCACGAGCGCGCGAGGGCGCGTGATTACCGCAACCGTTCGCCCTTCGATTACGATGTTCTCATCTGGGGCATGGATGAGGACCGCGCCATCCTGGATACCGATCCGGAGGCGATCCGTGCGTTTGTTGAGGGAGGGGGCATCTTGCTGGGGATGCGTTGCAGCAGCGACGACGCCTGGCTTCCCTCCCCGGTGAAGCGCGATAAGGCCTACCAGTTTGGCAAGATCCTCCAGCCGGATCATCCGATCTTCAACACGCCGCACCGCATGGACCAGAAGGCAATGCTGGAGGTCCACTCAGGCAGCATCTACCGCGCCTTCTTCGATCTGGGGAAAGGCTGGACTCCCCTGGTGAGCACGGGAGCAGAGCAGCACTGGGATAAGGTGGAGGCGCTGTCCAAGGGAGAGCATTACGGCATCGTGGAACTGGCCCTCGGCAAGGGTCGGATCCTCCTGGTGCAGATGATCCCGGAGTATCATTGGTTCTCCGATACCAAGGGGGATCGCTCTTCGGCCGGCGCGCGCTTCTTCGAGAACCTGGTTCAGTATGCACTGGCAAAGAGCCCTCGCCAGGCTGCCTCACGCCCGCCCCGGAAGCGGCCGGAACGCTTCTATACCGATCTCACCGAGGCACTGGCGCTCCCGCGCCGCGGCGATGGCGTTCCCGTAGACGATGGGAAGTGGCGCTTCACCTCGTCCGGCCCCTACTCGATGAAGACGGACCGGCGCGGCGTGATCACCTTCACTCACGCCGACACGCCCAGCCAGGCCGGCAGTTTCGCCCAGGTGACGCGCACGATCCCGGTAGTCACCAGCGACGCTCCCGTGACCCTGCGCTGGTATGAGTCCGACACCTACTGCGGCGGAAGAGAGATCGTTCTCGGAGGCGCAAAGCACGGGCAGACGGCGCTGGAGAACTACAAGCGCGAGATGCGCTTCGCCCAGGTGTTGGTCAACGGCGAGAAGGTGTGGGAAGAGGATGTGTTGGGGCGCAACCCCCAGCCAGCGCGGACGCGCTTCCGAACGGCGGATATTACGGAGATCGTGCGCAAGGCGGGCGGTCGCTGCGAGGTCACGCTCCGCGTCGAGGATCGCCAGGGATCGGGCGAGCACCCCTTCGCGATCGATGTCTTCTTCGCCACCGTCGATGTGATCACCGACCTGCGGCGCGCCTCGGCGGCGGCTCTCCTCAAGCCAGCCGGGTTTGAGCCGGGCGACGAGGGCACCCTGGTTCTACGCGCCGGATCCGGCGCCGCGCAGACCACGCACTCCGGCAACGCGGGTCGCTTCGCCATCGCCTTCTCGTTGCGCGATGAGCACACCGGGCGTTCGCGCGTGCGCGTCCTGGCCGGCCGGCAAGAGGTGGCCCGATGGACGCTCACGGCGGATGACCACCGCCTGTACTGGGCGGTGACGCCTCTGGTGAGGCTGACGCCGGGCACTCCACTGCGCATCGAGGCGACTGCCGTCGGCGACGAGGCGGTGGAGATTCGCGAGGTGGCCGTGATTCCAGAGCGCCTGCTGGCAAAGCCTATCGTGGCGGCGGCTCCCCCGGCGGATGGCGGCGCGGGCGCCAAGCGGGTGCGCTTCCAGGTGACCGTGCCGGAGACGGCGGGCATCGCGCGCACTGGCGAGGTGGCAGCCCAGGGCATTCCCTTCCCGGTCCACTGCCTCCCGCGCCCGGATCAGGTGCGCGTGCTCGGCTCCGATGGAAAGGCGCTGCCGGTGCAGACCCGTACCATCGCGCCTTGGCCGAACGGCACCACGAAGATGCTCCTGGTCGCCTTCCCTGCCACCGTGCCGGCGGGCGGCAACAGCGTCTACACCATCGAGGCCGGCGAGGGCGTTCGCCCCGTGCCTGTGCCCGACGGCTTGAAGGTCTCCGAGGCCGATGGCCTCCTGACAATCGATACGGGCGCCATGGTCGCCACCGTCAGCATGAAGCACGGGCGGATCGTCGAGGAGGTGCGCCGTGGCAGCACGGTGGTGAAGCCCGCAAGCGAGGTGTGGGACTTCGCCCTGGAAGATGAGACCGGCCGGGTGGTGCGCACGCGCGACGCGATCATCAAGGAGACGGAGATCGTCGAGCGCGGGCCGGTGCGTGCCCTCATCGTGCGCAAGGGCTCCTTCACCGACGCCAAGGGTACGCTCGTCGATTTTCGCATCCACCTGGAGGCGACGGCGGGCTCGGATGCGCTCCGCGTCCTCACCCACATCATCAACCGCGAGGAGACACCCGAGGTCTACCTGAAGCGCTGGAGCATGGACCTGCGCCGCGCCGGCGCGGCGACCGGAAAGGTGTGGCTCTCGCCGGAAGAGACGCGCGCCGCCAACCCCGGAGCGGTTCTCTACCAGCATCGGGAGGATACGGTCACCTGGACAGGTGCCGATGGAGCACGCTCGCGGGTGAAGGGAAAGTCGCCTGGACACGTCCGCCTGCCGGGCGTGGCGCTGGGAACGCGCTGGTTCTGGGAGCGCTTCCCGCAGGCCATCCGCTTCGATACCGAAGGCGTGCGCCTGGATTTCATCCCCGAGGCGTTTGACGAGGGCGATCTGCCGAATCAATGGCTGGCCCGGCTGCGCGAGATGACGGATCGCTTCACGGTGGGCGGCGTCGGCTACCCACAGTCTCCGGGTAAGATGGGCCTCTTCCGCCTGGCCCAGGGCGAGGCGCTTGGCCAGGAGATCCTCCTGGTGATGGATGGTCGGGGAGCAGACGCCACCGATGCATCGCTCTTCGCTCCCCTGGGGGCGCCGCTGCGCGCGGTGCCCGATCCGGAATACACGGCGAGCACGGGGGCGTTTGGCGAGTTCCACCCGAGCGATCCGGTGCGCTATGCCCGTTACGAGCAGAGCGTCGAGCGCACCTATAAGGGCATTCTGGCCCAGCGCGCCAGCCGACGCGAGTATGGCTTCGAGAACTTCGGCGACAGTACCTTCGAGTGGGGATACGGCCCCTCGTACACCTACTGGAGCAACAGCGAATACGACCACCACAATGGGTATGCGCTGCAATATCTGCGCAGCGCCGACCCCCGCTGGTGGGATCTGTGCGAGCAGACAGCGCGGCACACCCGCGACGTCTCTCAGATTCACCATGCGGCACCGGGCAACACCCAGCTTGGCGGGCCGCGTCACCATAACGCCACCTCTCTCTGGATGCCGCAACATCCGGAGCAGTTCTGGATCGCCGACCACACACTCCGCGGTGCGCATCCCGGCCATGCGTGGGCCGAGGGGATGATCGCCTACTGGTTCCTCACCGGCGATCCCTGGACGAAAGAGTGCGTTGACATCCTTGCCAACTGGTACTGCGAGGTCGTAGAGCGCAACCAGTACGGCGCGGGTGGACAGGAGCGGGGCCCGGGCTGGACGCTGATTGCCATCTCGGCGCTGACGCGAGCGACGGGCGGCGAGCGGATCCGCAATGCCGGCTGGATCGTGGCCAACTGGCTGCTCGACTGGCAAGACCCGATCCGCGGCGTCGTCTCCGTGCCGATCTCCGAGCAGCCCAGCTACGAGGGCGGCTCGACCTTCATGCACGGCATCGTTGGCCGTGGCCTGGGGCGCTGGTACGACGTGACGGGCGATCCACGAGTCAAGGACGCGGCAATCGGCATCGCCGAATGGATCACCACCGAGCCGATGGGCGAGCCAGGCACCTTCTGGTACAAGCAGAGCCCACAGAACAGCAAGCGGTATAGCGCCGATGGTCAGTGCATCTCCGCGCTCACCTACGGCTACAAGCTGAGTGGCGACCCCTGGTTCGCCGAGGTGTCGAAGGCGCTGCTTTCGCGCACTGGCGCCGACCGGCGCTCGATCAGCTGGTATCCCCAGGCGCTGGGTCACCTGGCGTCCATTCTGCCGCCCATCTCCATCCAGGTACCGGCAAGCTCCCCCGCAGCCGGGGAGACAGCCGAGGTGAAGGTTGCCCTGCGCGCCCCCAAGGGGAAGGCACTGAAGGGCCACGTCGCTTTGGAGGCGGGTGGTGGCGCCGTGGTCGAGCCGGCGACGCAGCCTGTGAATGCTCCCGGTGGTGAGATCGTCGAGGCCACCTTCCGCCTGACGCTTCCAAAGAGCCTGCCCGCCGGGCCGGCCATCTTCCCCCTGCGCGCCACTTGCAGGGGCGCTGGGAAGCCGATGGAGGTGACGACGGAGATTCGCGCGGCGGATATGCCCCTGAAGGGAGCCATCGTGGTCCAGGCAGAGGCATTCGTCGCGCAAGAGGGTGGCGCGGTGCAGATCCGGGATGACAAGGCAGGGGCCTCGGGCAGGAGCTTCTCGCATTGGGACAGCGCCGGCCACTGGCTGCGCTGGCGCGTTCGCGTGCCGGAAGCAGGCACCTATCGCCTGATCCTCCGCTACTGCACCAAGCAAGACACTCAGCGCGAGGTGAGAGTAGACTCCGAGGCGCCTCTGAAGCAGACACTGCGCAACAGTGGCGGCTTCTCCTCCGTCACAAGCAGCGACTGGGCACACCATGTGGTCACCGGCGCGGATGGCAAACCGCATCTCTTCCGCCTCTCCGCCGGAGAGCACACGATCACCCTGACGAATACCGACGGCAACGGCGTCAATCTGGACTACCTGGCGCTCGTGAAGGAACGCTGAGGCGCGCGCCGGCATCGCCCGGCTCGATTCTCTCGCCTCTGAGCGTTCGCGCAACAGGCGGGGAGCACCCCAGCAGAGAAGGGATGCTCCCCGCCTTCCCATAGGGCGCCCCGAGAGACGGCGCATTCCCCCCGCTTCGCTCTTGCACCGGCTCACGCGGAGTGCCCCCGCCCGCGAGAGGAGGAAAGCGAATGGTGACCCCCTCCCACCTGGATTACCTGCGGATCCTGGAGCGCTGGCCCGCCTACGCGGAGCGCTTCTGGTGGAACGACCCGGCCCGCCCCGACCTCGGCTGCTTTGGCAGCGGCTACAATAGCTGGGGCGTGCAGACCAATCAAAAGTACCTCGGCGCGATGGCCGTCCTGGCCACCCA
Organism: Armatimonadota bacterium; assembly: GCA_012841485.1. The sequence goes on along the minus strand of DUUU01000305.1, from coordinate 1,209 downwards.
CCCGGAGCTCGATGAGGCTGCCGCCGGGTGCTCGCGCGAAGCGATCCTGGATCGCGCGTTGCGCGCCCTGCGCTACTCGCTCGCCACCCACGTCAGCGGCGACCACCACTGCAGCGACGGCACGCGCTGGGGGCACACCTGGATCTCCGCCCTGGGGATCGAGCGGATGATGCACGGTGTGGAGGCGCTCGAGGAGCATCTGACCGATTTGGATCTCGCCGGCCTGCGCCGGATGCTCATCTCCGAAGCGGATGCCCTCCTCGCGATGGAGGTGCAGGGAACAAAGTGGGCGCGCGATGGCGGCAATAAGCCGGAGTCAAACATCTGGAACGGGGCGATCCTGGCGCGTGTCTGCCGCATGTATCCCGATGACGCGCGCGTGCCCGACTGGATGGAGAAGGCGCACCGCTTCCTGATGAACGGCATCTCCATCGCCGCCGATGCCCTGGATGAGCGCGAAGTGGCCGGCCGCCCGATTCGCGAGTGGCACGTGGGCCCCAACTTCTTCGATCATTACGCCCTCGACCATCACGGCTATCTGAACGTGGGCTATATGGTCATCTGCCTGAGCAACATCGCCTTCCTCCACTTCGCGTGCGCCACCCACGGCTGGGCCCCACCCGAGAGCCTGCATCACCACGCCGCCGATCTGTGGGGCCTGCTGAAGCGCCTCCTCTTCGCCGATGGCCGCCTCCTGCGCATCGGTGGCGATAGTCGGCAGCGCTACTGCTACTGCCAGGACTACCTCATCCCCGCGCTTCTCTATTGCGCGCACTACCTGGATGACGCGCACGCCACGGAGCTGGAGGCGGGAGCCCTCGACCTGATCCGTCAGGAGCAAGCCGCCTCGGGCGACGGCAGCTTCCACTCGCGCCGGCTCGGGCGGATCCTGGAGATCAACCCCTACTACTACACCCGCCTGGAGTCCGACAAGGCGGTGGTCCTCTCGATGGGCGCGCACTGGCGACAGCGGTGCCGCATCGCCCCCACGCCGGCGAAGGTGGAGTATGAGGACGCCGTCACGGGTGGCTGGGAGGAGCCGGAGCATGGCGCGGTGTTTCATCGCTCGAAGCGGCGCATGGCTTCCTGGAGTTGGCGCGCTCGCGAGGCGCCGCAGGGGCTCTGCCTGCCCCCAACTTCCGGCCACCTGGCGGAGTGGTGCGAGAACCTGGGCGGGCGAGTTCGCCTGTTGGGCGAGCAGGGGTCGCG
>DUUU01000304.1 GCA_012841485.1 Armatimonadota bacterium | reverse complement strand
CTCGCGCTGCGCGCCCTCGCGTCGGTCGCGCCCGAGAAGCCTGCCCTCGGCGCCGTGGAGGTCTCCCTCAATGGCAAGAAGGTGGCCCGCCTCGATGCCAACCAGCTTTCCGTGGAGCTGCACAGCCACCTGCGCCCCGGTCAGAACACTCTCGCGCTGAACGCGGAGGGAACGACGGGCGCCTACTACGAGCTGCGCCTCGCCCTGCCCGATCCCAGCGCCACACGTGACCGCGCGCCCGCGCTGGCCACCAACATCCAGCCCCGGCGGGCGAGCCCCGGCCAGAGCGTGACCTTCAGCGCCCGCCTCGCGCCTGAAACAAGCGGCCCGCTCTCGCTCGAGGTACCCATTCCAGCCGGCTTCCAGCCCGTGCGCAGTGACCTGGAGGAACTCGTGCGTCGCCGCGAGATCGCGGGATACCACGTCAACGCGCAGCGCGCCTGGATCCAGGTCGAGCCGGGCCGGCGCAAGCAGGCGCGCTGGATCGCCTTCCGTATGGTCGCTCCCGCCCGGTGCGAGGTGATCGCGCCAGCGGCCAGCATCTACCCCGCCGCGAACCCGGGCGAGCGCCGCTTCGGTCGACCCCTACGCCTGACCGTCGAGTAAAGCCCTCCCGTGGCCTCACCGCCTTCCCCGCAGACGTGCCAGGATGCAGCCGGCGGCCAGCAGCACCACCGAGAGGAGGCTGATCGTGGCACCCGCGCGGAAGGAGGGCGAATCGAAACGAAACTCGAGGGTGTGCTCGCCCTCGGGCACGGCAACGCCCTGCATCAGGTAATTTGCCCGCAGCAGCGGCGCCGGCTCGCCGTCGAGAAGTACCCTCCACCCCGGGTAGTGCCGCTGATTGTGGATCACCACGCCCGTCCCGCGCATTCGGATGCGCGCCCGCGCCCAGTCCGGGCCTGCTTCCCAGGCGAGAACCTCGCCGCTGAAGTTGCGAAACTCCGGCGCACCCTCGATAGCACTCCAGCGCGCCTCTAGCAGCGCGCGAAGCGCCTCGCGCCCGCCGGCAACGCCTCGTGCCTGATCCGGGATCCAGATCCGCGGCCGCGCCCCTTCCACGGCATAGACCCGGATCGGCTGCCTGGAATTGCCCGTCTCCACGGCCAGCTCCTCGCGCAAGCCCGGAATCGCGAGGAGGTAGGGAGTGACCACGTGGCTGACGCCTAGCAGCGCCAGGGTACGCGGGAAGCTCTCCAGGATCGTGGAGGTCCGGCCCAGCGTGTTCCGGTCATCGCAGAGGAGCGCGTAGGTCGCGGTGCCGCGGCGCGTGTCGAGGCCGCCGAAGAAGTTGAAGCAGCTCAGGCCGTAGAAGGCGCCGGTGTTGGGCGCCAGGACCTCCTTCTGCTCCAGGTAGGGCCCCAGGTCGCCTTTCCAGCCGCGCGCGCGCCGCGTCGCTTCCAGCTGCACGCCGGCATAGCCGAAGGCGTAGTAGCGGGCCGATGGGGACGCGACCGTCTGGAGGAAACGCGCGCTCTTCGGGGGCGTCAGCCAGGCGGCGGCATCAGCGAAGCGGTGGAACCGCGCCGCGTAGATCCACAGGTCAACGAAGCTGATGGCAAAGAGCATTCCCGCCAGCACCGCCCACCGTCTCCGGGAATCCCGGCCCGGCGCCGCCAGCAGGCGCGCGCGCAGTTGATCCAGGCCATACGCGGCCAGAAGCGCCAGGGAGAGGCAGGCAATCACCATGAACCGACTTGGGAAGCGGAAATAGCTCATCCCGGGAAGCACGTGCCACACAACCCGGAAGAAAGGCGTGTGCCGGCCCAGCACGATGAGCAGCGAGAAGAGCAGCAAGAAGACGAAGAAGCGGATGGGGCCCTTCCGTCGTAATCCATAAGCGGCCGCGTAGAGCGCGAGGAACAGGGGAATCAGCCCAACGTAGCCGTTGTCCCAGAAATGCCCGCGCTCCGAAAACCCCATCTCCCCTCCGGTGGCCGGATTGCCGTGGACGCAGGGGGACACGAACGTGAGCAGATTCGCGGGTGGGAAGCTGAACTCCGTGG
>DUUU01000026.1 GCA_012841485.1 Armatimonadota bacterium | reverse complement strand
GGATCGATCCAGCCTTTGGCAAGCAGGGGCGCGAACCCAAGGATCGCCGAGGTGGGGTAGCACCCCGGATTGGCGACCAGGCGCGCCTCGCGCAGCTGACCGCGGTAGAGCTCGGGCAGGCCATAAACCGCCGCTGAGACGAGCTCCGCCGGCGCGGGTTCGCCCTTGTACCACTGGCGATAGCGCTCCGGATCCTTCAGGCGGAAATCGGCGCCCAAGTCAATCGCCCGCTTGCCAGCGGCGAGAAGCGCGCCGGCACTCTTCATCGCCTCGCCCGCGGGCAGCGCGTAAAAGAAGAGGTCGGCCTTCGCGCACGCGGTTTCCACGTCGAACGCCTCGCACGCCAGGTCGATATGCCCGCGCAGACTGGGGTAGATCGCGCTGATCGAGATCCCCTGTTGACTCTCGGAGGTGAGGTAGGTCAACTCCACATCGGGGTGCTTGCACAAAAGGCGCACCAACTCCGCGCCGGTGTACCCGCGCGCGCCGATCACTCCAACTCGAAGCATAGCCACAACTCCATTATTCCAAAGCCATCTACCCGCCGGCGCTCGCGCCTCGGTGAGGCAACACCCATCCCTTCGCGGCGGCGCCTCGTGTTACCTGCTGGCCCGCACCAGGCGGAGGAGGGCAATCTCCGGGCGGCACAGAAAACGCGCCGGCAGGCGGACCACGCCCAGCCCGCGGCAGGTGTAGATCCAGGTATCACCAAAGCGGTTGAGCCCTCGCGCGACGATTCGCCCCAGGCGTGTCTCCGTCAGGATCGCCCCATAGAGCGGCGCGCAGATCTGGCCCCCATGGGTATGCCCGCTCAAGACTAGATCGACTCCGGCTTCGCGCGCTTCCGGCGCGATATCGGGCGAATGGGCCAAGAGGAGGATTCGCGCGCGCTCCGGCACCCCGGAGAGGGCCTCGCGCAGCCGGTCGAGGTAGTACTCCGAGTTGTCGTGCACGCCGACAATCCAGAAGGGCGGATCGCTCTTGTTCAGAGGTGCCGCCGCGTTGCGCAGAAGCCGGATCCCGTTCTCGGGGTAGGCCCGGCAGGCAACGCGCTCGCTCGCCGTGATGTCATGCCCGCCGAGAACCGCCCACACGCCATGCCGCGCGCGGAGGCCCCCCAGCATGCGCGCCGCCGGCTCCACCTCGCTCGCCTTGCCATCCACGAAATCGCCCGTCAGCGCCACCAGATCCGGCTGGAGCGCGTTCACCCGGGCCACCGCGCGCTCGATCAAGCCGGGCGCCATCATCGGCCCATAGTGAATATCGCTCAGATGCGCGATGGTGAAGCCGTCGAGCTCCGCAGGCAGGTCAGGCAGGGGCACATCGCAGCGCGTCACCTGGATCCACCGGCGCTCCACGCCCACCGCGTAGGCCGTACCCGCAAGCCCGGCCACCGCCAGGGCACTCGTGAGACAGAGGCTCATCCGCCAGAACCCTCACCCGGAGCGCTCACCGATAGCACACCTGTTGCGCCGGGATGAGGCAGAGGAACTTCAACGGCGAGCCAGCGCGAGCGCGGAAGCGATGCACTTCATTCGGCGCGACATAAACCGCCACTCCAGGCGAGAGCGGCGTCGCGCCCTCGGCACCCTCCACTTCGCCCGATCCCTCCAGCACATGGACTTCGTGCTCCCAGGGATGCGAATGCAGCGGCGTGCAGCCTCCCGGCGCCAGGTCGAAAACACGCATGGCAAAGGTGGGCGCACCCGTCTCCGCCGTGAAGATCTCCCGAATCGTTGCCCGTTCCGCGCCCTCGGCGGCCACCGGCTTCGCCTCAATCTCCTCGTGATGCACGACCCGCATCGCCTCTTCCTGCCTCTCCTCTGACTCTCTCGGCGATATTCTACCACACAGGGGGCAGCCAGGGCAAACGATGCGGTGGCCCGGCTGGAATTCCGACATAAGGAATCCGAAGCCTCGGAGGCAGCACGCAACCCGGCGCGCAGCGATAAACCACCGCGCGTGCGGGCGGCCCTCTCCTTATTCGGAATCTCAGGGGGCTCGGCATCGATGCCACGGATGAAGGTGACGGACACGAATGGGAACGTGCGCGCACCCGGGATTGTGCGATCTTATCCAGAGCCCGAGGATGGCCATCTGGGTGGCGCTCGCGGAGGACCGCGAAGCGGTCACACAGGATAGCCCAGGGTCTCCCGATCCTGGGTCTCGCGTCCAGAAGAATACCTGGCACCCCGAAGGGGTGCGACAACACGGAGTAGCGGCTTGTGCGACCGCTTCGCGGTCGTGGCTATCTATGCCGGTGCACAACCCAGGGTGCGGACATCCTGGGCTAAGTTGTGCGGTCCGCGGGGCGATGGGAGAAGAGGCTGGAGAGAGCTGGGCATTGGAGCCGGGAGGCTCTGTGCCCAGACCGGATCCCTTCTCTCGGAATCCCAGCCTGGAACTTCTGCACCCGGAAAGAGTCTATATTGCTATGTAATCGCGCACCCGGGCGTGCGCAACATGGGTGGTGTGGCATGGAGCGAAGGATAATCAAGCGTTGTCTCTTGGTGTCGGCCATGCTACACGTGCTCGGGGCGGCCCTGCTCCTGAGCGCCCTCCGGGGCTCACGGCCACGCTCCGT
>DUUU01000303.1 GCA_012841485.1 Armatimonadota bacterium | reverse complement strand
CCGCCGCCGAAGCCGGCCGGCCGGCCGGTTCCCCCGGGTGCGCACCAACCGCGCATCCCCCCGGTCATCGGTCCCATGCCCCGCGGGCCTGTTCCATCGAGTCCGGGCATCTTGCTCATCTCCTTTCCGCTATCTGTATCACGCGCTCGCAGAGCGAGCGCAGGGCAGCACTCCATCCTGAGCCGGCATCGACCAGCGTGCTTCCCCCCGCATAGGCCTCGGCGATGGAGCGCCGCCAGGGGATCTCCATCAGCAGCGGCAAGCCCTCTGCCTCACAGTAGTCGTAGACACTGCGGTCACCGACGCCAGCGCGGTTCACGACGACACCACACGGAACGTCCAGGGCGCGGCACGTCTCCACCGCCGCCCCCAGGTCACTGCGTCCAAAGGGCGTCGGCTCCGTCACCAGCAGGCAGTAGTCGGAGCCGGCAATCGTCTCCTGCATCGGGCAGGCGGTGCCCGGGGGAGCATCCAGAATGCGGATCCCCTCGGGCGCCAGGTGCCGGCGCAGCGCCTGCAACACGGGCGTGACCCGCTGCTCGCCGACATGGACCCGCCCCTGCACGAAGCTGAGGCGCTCTCCCACTTTTCCGACCGCGATGCTGCCCACTTCGCGCGCTTCCTCGGCGATCGCCTCGGCCGGGCAGATGAATGCACACGTGCCGCAGCCGATGCAGAGCGCTGGGAAAAACGCAACCTTGCAGCGGATCAACGCCAGCGCACCAAACTCACAGCTCTGCGCGCACCGCCCGCAGGCGATGCACGCCTCTTGATCGATGCGCGGCACTTGCACATGCACCGGAACCTGCCGCACGACCTCCGGTTGAAGGAGCAGGTCGGCGTTCGGCTCCTCCACATCACAATCCGCGATCTGGACTGGCCCATGGTCAGCCCGCGCGAGCGCCAACGCCAGACTGGTGGCGAGGAGCGTCTTGCCGGTGCCCCCCTTCCCGGCGGCAACCGCGAGGGTGAAACTCCGGCGCGCAGGGCGGCTCACCAGCGACCGCCCCTTCCGCCCCCACGCCCCATGCCGCCGCCCTGGCCCATGCCAAAGTGTGCTGGCACGCTGGCGGCAGTGACGCGCTTCAACTCGCCTCGCTGGAGGGCCTCCACGGCGTCGCGCACGCTGCCACCACTCGCGCTATAGAGGGCCATCTCGCCCGCCGCCAGCGCCTGGTGGGCGTTGGGCCCGAAGTTTGTGGCGATCACAGCATCGACGTCGGCGTTCGCCACGCTCTGTGCGGCCTGGATCCCCGCACCCTGCGCGGTGGATGCCCCTGGATTCGGAATCGTGGTCGCCTTCATCGTCTCCGTATCCACGACCACAAAGCAAGCACACCGGCCAAATCGCGGGTCAATCGCCGCGTCCAACCCCTCGCCTGTCGAGGCAACCGCAACTCGCATCACTCTCCCCTTTCATTCGTGGCATTTATCGGATGGCGACTCGCACGCGGTCTCCTCATGCCCGCAGGTGCTCGCGCCCCCGGCAAGCGTTCCATTCGCAAACGCCGCGATGGCATCGTCCAGCCTCCCCTGGACCCCCATCACCACCTGGATACCAAGCTGCTCGAACAGCTCCACCGCCCGCGGGCCCATGCCCCCGGCGACCACGCATCCGGCTCCGTGCCGGTGGAGGAAGGGTGGTAGAATGCCCGGCTGGTGCGGCGGCGCCGGCACCCGCATCTGACTGACCACCTTGCCCCCCTCAATGTCGACCAGGGCGTACTCCGCGCAATGACCGAAGTGGGCAGACACGTCTCCCCCATCCACAGCGAATGCAACTCTCATAGCTGTTGTCTCCCCCTAGATGTGATTCACATATATTGAGGCAGAAAAAAAAGAGGCCCGAGACGCGCGCCTTTCACGAGGCGGCTGCGTCCTGCCCCACCGAGGAGGCGCGGTAGCGCTCGACGAACTCCTGCATCTGTCGGGCGCGGCGCTCGATGATCTGAACCCACATCGCCAGCCGCTGTCGGCCGACATCAGTGATCTGGTAGACCCGTCGCGCGGGCCCGGAGCCCTCGGTGCTCCAGGAAGAGACCACGCAGCCCTGCTCCTCCAGATCGCGCAGCACGCGGTAGACCGCCGCGGCATCGATAACGGCATCCGTCAGATAGAGCTCGTTCGCCGCCGTGATGATCTCGTAGCCATGCGTCGCCTGCCCCGTCGCCAACAGGAAGAGCACCGCCGGCTCCACCAGCCGGTTCATTCTCCCAAACCCGGCTGCCCAGGGCGGGCATCCCGCTCCATGCTTTCGGCAATGGCCTCTCGGCATCCCAACCTCCACTATATGTGTCTTGCAGATATCATACCACCGATTATACCTGATGTCAAGCGCCGGCCGCCTGTTGAAGCAACGCGATTCTGACCCTATAACTGCAAACCCAACATGACCCCTGCCCAGGAATGCCTGGCCATGTTCCGGGTTCCTCAGAGGCTGCGAGCCGTTGGTGGATTGGGTTTGCCGCTT
>DUUU01000025.1 GCA_012841485.1 Armatimonadota bacterium | reverse complement strand
TAGATGTGGCTGATATCGGGCGCGAAGTGCGCCGTCAGATCCTTGTAGCCCTTGTAGCGCCAAATGTTCGAGCTGACGATGGGAACCGCGGCATACCCCTCCTTCTCCAGGAAGAGGCCCATTCGATAGGAGATCTCATCCAGGCGCGTGTTCATCCAGTACTGCACCCGGTAGGGCCCGATCACCTGAGGGTGCTCGATTCCCCCCATCTCGATGCACGCATCCGGGTGGTGAAGCGCCATGACCACGACCGAGCGTGCCGAGGGAAGGATCCCCTGGGGCGACATCCGGAGGGGCGCGTTCGCGAAACGCTCGATGTTCGCGATTCCGACGAGATCTGCCCCGAGCTCTGAAAACGCAAACTCCTTCACGCGACCGGTGAGCCCGGAATCGACAGGCCGCACCGCTCCTGACTGATCCTTGAGTGCCATCTCGCTTCTCCTTCTGGAGTGCCGTGTGGGGCCGCAGATGCCAGACGGGAGGTGCCTGTTCGGCGTAAGTCACCCGCCCGCGCCCCCTGTAAGTTTCACATTCGAGGCCAGCGGTGGTAAGTCAGACTCCCTTACCCGTCAGGCATGATGCCCCAGCCGCTTTGCTGCCGCGGCGATCGCGCGCCGGATCTTCTCCCGGCGTTCGGGGGTTGCCCGGGAGGCGGGGAGATGGACCCCCAGCGCCCCGAGGAGCTGATCGCAGGCATCTAGCACCGGTACCGCGAGGGAATACACCTCCGTGCGGTGACACTCCTCCTCCGCCATGCCCGCGCGGCGCACCTCGGCCAGCGCCGCCATCAGCCCCTCTTCCGCCTCGATACCGTTCCAGCTCTCCCCGGGCAGGCCATGCACCGCCACCATCTCGCTCAGCTCCTCGGGCGTCGCGTAGGCCGCCAGCACGCGCCCGGTCACCATTCGGAAGAACGCGCTCAGTTCCTCAAAGGTGGGGCTGACTCGGAGGACGGCGTGCCCATCGGCGCGGAGCAGGGGGAAGCGCCGGCCATGCACGAGCGTGGCCAACACTACCGACTCCCCCGTGCGCTCTGCCAGGGCGTGAATGGTGCCCTGGGCCGTTGCCATGAACTTCGCGGAGAGAGTGCTCCCACGCGCCAAGTCACGGCAGCGCGGGCCCAGGCGGTAGAGGTGCTGGTCGTCGCGCGCCACGTAGCCGCACAGGACCATCGTCTTCAGGATGTTGTGCGCCGTGGATGAGGCCACTCCCAGGCGCTCGGCAATCGCCTGCAAAGAGACTCCCTCGCCTCCCAGTCCCCGTTCTGTCAGGGCATCGAGCACGTCGAGTGCGCGCTTGATCGATTGAATTGGTACGGTGGCTGCCATCTCCCTGCTTCCAGATAGTTGAATGTCGTTCCATTATATAGAAGCACCGGGCGCCTGTCAAGGGGTTTTTCATGGGGGAGGCGGTGATCTTTCCGATGCCCGGGTCCCAGATCCGGCCACACGCGGGTAAGCACCGGGCCGCTCGCATGTCGCGCGGTTCTTTCGCCCCGGGCGTGTGGCGGATGCCCCGTCACCCGTGGTATCGATCTCCGCTCCAGGCGCCCCCCATTCTGACGCCACTGGGTGGCCGCCTGGGCCTTTACATTCTGGCACGTTCTCTGCCCCTTCCTTGCCTGCGGCGAGGGAGGAGCGAGGATGCGACAGCGTTCCCGATATGCGTGGGTGTGGGTGGTGGTTCTGTCGTGGGCCGGGATGGGCACGCCTGGGACGCCGGGGCCAGCAGTGCCCCGGGCCGGGGTGCCAACACGGGCAGCGCCGGGCGGCGGAGCATCGGAGCATGAGGTGGCGGTCGGCCGCTCCGCGGCTCGGGAACTGGAGCAGCGCTACGGACTCTGCCAGGATGAGAAGCTCAACGCGCGTGTGCGCCGCGCTGCCGCGCCCCTGGTCCGCGTATGTGGCAGCCGAACGCCCATCGTCATCCGCGTCCTCAACTCGGATGAGCCGAACGGGGTCGCCCTCCCCGGGGGCTTCATCTTCGTGACACAGGGACTACTGCGCATTCTGAGCGAGGAGGATCTCCTCTCGGCGGCACTAGGGCATGAGGTGGCGCATATCGCCTTGGGGCACATGACCGAGATGTTGCGCGAGTACATGAACGCCCGGATGCCGCGATCCGAGGAGAATCCAGAGTATCCGCAGGCGACAGGGTCGGGAGTGCCAGAGCCCCCGAATGCTCTGCCCCCGCCGCGTGAGGCTCCGAAGCGCGCTTCCGCCAACGTGATTCACGAGCGCGAGAAGGAGGCCGACCGCGCCGCGGCGCGTTACCTGCGCGCCGTCGGTATCGACCCGCGCGCTGTGGTTCGGCTCCTGGTCCGGCTCTCGGAGCAGCCGGAGCTCGATGCGTCCAACAGCGAGACGCATCCGACCTGGCCGAACCGCATCCGCAGCCTGGAGGAGTACCTGAACAGCCCGGAGTTTCGGAACAGCGGTTCGAGGGTGCCCGAGGCATTGCCGGAGACCCCCCGGGGCGATCTCGGCGTTCCCTGGCCTCTTCAGGCGCCGGCTCGCTAGCCGCTGTTCAAACGACGCTCTCGGCCTGGGATGGAGTGCCCTTGCCATTCAGGGCGCGCTGGTACACGCCCTCGATATCCTCCGCCATGCGGGCCACGTTGTAGCGGTCTGCCACCAGGGCGGATAGCTCGGCCGCGGCGGCCTGGGCGGCGATCCGGTTGGATAGAATCTCGAGGATGCCGCGTGCGAGATGGGGTTCCGTCGCGCGATGGGCGAGCCGGCCGTGGTCCGCGAAGCAGACGGCGCGCGCCGCCTCGAGGTTGTCCACGGTCACCTGGCCGAAGTAGCCCGTGCGCCCGGCAGCCAGGGTGGGCGTCCCACACGCGATGGCCTCCAACGCGGTGTTGGCCGCCGCGATCACGAGGGCCCCGAGGTTCATGACGCGCTCGATGTCGCGGCGCGGGCCGACGACCAGGGCCGCCTGACGGCCAGCCTGTCGGTTGGCCTGTTCCGCGCCCGCGCGGAGTTGATCCTCCATCGGGCCTTCTCCCACCAGGAGCAGGATCGCCCGAGGCTCGGCGGCGCAGATTCGCGGCATCGCGCGCAGGAGCTCGAGCGCCACCCCCGCCTTCTGATGCGCAAACCGGCTGATGTAGACGAGCGGAAGGGCCTCCTTGGGAAGCCCCAGCTCGGCGCGAAGTGACTCGGTCTCAAGCCCCGGTCGAAACCGGTCGGTATCGATCCCGTAGAAGCTGAGGTGAACGCGGCGGCGCGAGATCCCGCCAAACGACGTGATGTTATCGCGATCCCCCTCGCTCATGGCGATGACGGCATCGCTCCAGCCTCGGAAGAGGAGGCGGTGCCAGAACCAGCGTGGCCCGTGAACGCTCATCAGGTAGCGGGCGCCGGCGCGGGCGGCGAGCGCCCTGGCAAAACGCGCGGCCCGGTAGTTGTGGGCGTGAATCAGGTCAAACTGATGCGGAGCCATCGCTTCCAGGGCGGCCTCCAGGTGCTCCTTGCGGGGGGGAATCAGGAAGAGGCGGCCCCCGGCGGCGGTCACCCGTTCCTCAAAAACGCCTCCCGCTGTCAACAGGCCCACCGTATGCCCCAGGCGGACCTGCTCCCCAATCAGCCGGCACAGGTAAGTCTCCACGCCGCCAATGCCGATTTTCGGGTGGACATGCAGCACCTTCATAGGCTCTCCGGCGGTCAAAACCGCCTCTCCTTTCGTTCTCCAGTTCGCTCCGCGACAGCCCGGGCTGGCACCCGAGGGCGACATGGCGCCTCCCCGCTTCCTCCCGCGCTGGACGCGCGAGTGGCGTTATTCAGCGGGCGGTTAGGCGGCCTATCGCCTTCCACACCTCCTCGGGCGAGATCGGATCCAGCCATTGGTAGGGCGACTCCTGCAGGCGCTGGGCGTTCGGGTCCCAGTGGCGCTCCAGCCCGAGGAGCACCTCCACGCGCTCTCCAAGCGGGCCCATGCGCGTCGGATCGGTGAAGCCGTAGAGGCCCACGGTTGGCACGCCCAGGGCGGCGGCGATGTGCGTGGGGCCGCTGTCGCCTCCAACGAACGCGGTACACCGCGACACCGCGGCGGCGAAATCGCGCAGCGAGAGCTTCCCGGCCAGGTTGACCGCGTTGGTCGCTTGTGTGGCCAGCCAATCGCCGGTGGCCGCTTCCTCGCCAGGGCCCCCGAAGGCGATCACCTGGGCTCCACTCGCCTCATCCGCCAGCCGCGCCAGTTCGAGGAAACGCTCCGGGCGCCACGCCTTCTCCGGGTAGGATGCGCCCACGTGAACACCAATCCACAGGTGCCCAGGGCGCAAGCCCCAGCGTGCCGGAAGCTCCTCGGCCCACGCCTTCTCCTCGGGCGTCAGGTAGAAGCGCGGCAGGTCGCCGTTTCTCTTGCCGCCCGCCAGGCACGCGAGCTCCAGATAATCTTCCGCCCAATGCCGGTCTCGCCGCTCCTCGATTCGCCCGGTCAGGAAGAGGCGCGTTTCCGGACGGTTGAAACCCCACCGCTGGCGACATCCGAGCGCCATTCCCCAGGCGGCTCGCTCCACATGGCGGGAAGAGAGCGAGAGCGAGAGGTCGAAGCGGCGGAAGAACCGGCGCAGGAGCTGCCACCGCTCGGAGAGGGTGCGCGGGAACTCCACGAGATGGTCCACATCCGGGTTGGCGACGAGTACG
>DUUU01000302.1 GCA_012841485.1 Armatimonadota bacterium | reverse complement strand
CGCCCACATCGTATCGCCCATTGCCGTAGCGATCGAACCCGGGCTCGCCCAGGGCCGGATCCCAGACGCCATTCCCGTTCAGGTCGATCCAGTAGTCGCCTGGGTCGAACTGGCCGTTCTGGTTGGTATCGGTGTAGGAGTCGCCGGGGTCGTACTCTCCATTCCCTTGATCGGTAAACGTCTCGCCGTTGTCGTAGACGCCATTTCCGTTCAGGTCCATGAAGGGTTCATCGGGATCGCGCACGTTGTTGCCGTTGTAATCCACGAACGGCTCGGGCGGGTCCCAATAGCCATTGCCGTTGGCATCATCGAACGGCTCGCCCCCATCCCAACGCTTGTTGTTGTTCCAGTCGGTAAAGGGCTCGTGATCCTCGCCAGCATCCACGATCCCGTTGCCGTTCGTGTCGTCGTGGTCCCAGACACCGTTGGTGTTCTCGTCTACGAACGGCTCCGGCGGGTCGTACCACCCATTGCCCATATCCAGGAAAGGCTCTCCCGCATCCCAGACGCCGTTGCCGTTGAGGTCATTGAACGGCTCCGGATAGTCATACCGGCCATCGCCATGGACGTCATTGGTGAGCGGCTCGGGATTGGTATCCGTATAGCTGCCGTTCCGGTCGGCGAAATCCTCGTTTTGATGGACTCGCACTTCCCAGACCCCGGGCGTGAGCATGGCCACCGGCTTGTTCGCGGGGTCACCCCAGAACCCCGCCGCCGGCACCTCGGCGACAACCGGGGGATCGCCCGGCGTGAAGCTCTTGGCAAGCTGCGCCCGGCCCAGGGCCCACTTGGCCGGATCGCGGGGGTCATCGCCGGGGGCGCAATAGAACCCAAAGTCGATCCCGACCCGCGCGGGCGAGAGCCGCGGGTTGTAAGTGGCATAGTCCGCGCCCCGGGAGGCGACGACACTCTTGCTGCAGATCACCTGGAACACCCTGGGATCGTTCCAGTTCGGCAAGGTGCCCTGGCGGCGCATCGACAGGACGATTGGCGCGGAGTAGAGCCCGCGGCGGAAGACAAACCACGAGGGCGAAGCCTGCCGCTGGAATCGCATCCACCCGGTATCGCCCCACTCGAAGAGTGGCACGGGGCCATTCATGGCGTTCCAGCCGGTGGTGAGCGCATCATCCGTCCAGAAGCTTGCTTGCTGAGCCGCAGCGGGGCGGGCGGAGCATAACGCCGCGCAAGCCACCACCAGGGCCACGATGGCCCACCCTCGCTTACGCTCTCTCCTGCCTTGCATCACTACTTCCTCCCACGCTCTCACCGCGAGCGCACCGCATACATCGGCTGAGCAAGATCGACCTTCAAGTCTCTATAGCGCAGATCGAGGAGCTGCGGCCCGAAGAGCCACCGGATGCTACTCGCTCTGTATCCGAAACGGGCCGCGCTCGCATCGTAATCCCCCGCCGGCCAGGGCGTACTCGCTATCTTGAAGACCTGGATCCGTCGCGACTCATCCCACCGGCCCCGCTGGCGTAGTGCCTGAGACAGCGTCCGGTCGAACACCCGGTTGATCACAACCCAGCCCCCGGCGGGGTCTATCGAGATCGCTCCGGGCTGGAACTGACGCGGGTCGCCCCCCTGTAGCCACTCGGGATGCGCCGGATCGTACAGGAATCTCTCGTAATGCTCGCGCCAGAACTGGCTATAGAGTGAGGTGGCGTCCAGGTGGCCGTTGCTATCTAGCGGGAGCTGCAGCGGCTCTCCCGCAGCCGGGCGCCACTCGTAGATTCCGGTGCTATCGGCGTAGACATAGTGCCACACCGGCCCGGTTGCCACCGTCCACCCGTAGAGGTAGCGCTGGATGGTTCCCATCCCATTGAGGAACCGCGGGCGCGTGGGATCGGCGGCATTGCCGATCGCGCACACGTAGCCAGGCGTCCCCTTGGGGTCATCCACGATGTAGGCTTTGCCCACGTCGGCACCGGTCGCGGCAGGATTGGGCGCCAGCATCACCAGAGACGCGCCCACTCGCTGATGGCGCCTGCCTCCCGCCCGGTAGAGCGCGTAGTTGGAGACGGTGCAAAGCACACGGCGCGCGTACCCCTGAGCGTATTCCACCACCTGGGCGCTGGTATAGCGGTAGTTCTGCCCCATCTGCCACTGGCCGGAAGCATCCTGGTGCCGCGCCCGCGTCTGCGAGGCCCACACCACCACGTGATACCAATAGGGATTGCCATGCGCGGGATCGGCGCGCCGGAGGCGATCCCAGCGCTGCGCCGTTGGATTCCAGATCCACTTATCCACAATCTCCATCACGCGGTAGTTTCCCGCGTCGGCGATCAGGGTGTGCCACACCTTGATCCGCGAGCCATCCGCATCTGTTTCATACGTCTCCCTGGAGCGCGCATCCGTCGGCGTACGCAGCTTCGAGACGCGCACCGGGCCGGTGGCGGTGAAGAGGTCTGGCTGGCCGTCGTGGTTGAGATCGGTGAACGGCACCAGGGGAGTGCGGAGTTCGTTCACCACCTCATACTCGCCCTGCGGGAGCAGATTCGCGAAGTCGTAGACCTCCTTGACTTCCCAGAGGATCTCGCCGGCTCGGTCGACCGCCACAACGCGGTGGTTGCCGGTATCCGCGAAAAGGGTTGCCTGGCCATCGACTGAGAAATGCCCGGCGATGCAACCTGCCGCGGGGTGGTTCAGCGCGCGCTCTGCGGTGTCGCCGCGCGCCTCCGCCATCCCGGAGAGGACCCGGCCTTCGCCATCGATCTCCAGCATCCGCTTGGCATCCGCGACGGTGTAGACGGGTCGCGACAGCGCATACACCGTGCTGCCGCGGAATGTTCCATCGGGCTGCACCTCGTTGCGCCCCAGGAGGAGCATCGCCGAGGTGGCCGTCGCGCCGCCATAGATCAGTGGCCGGCCACCGACGGCGGGTGCGCCTTGCGGGTCGGCATCGGGCCACACGCCCACTAGGTCGGGCGGCACGCGGAAGGAGCCCGGTTCCACCTTTGCAGTCCACGTCCGCGGCAGCACGCGGTCCTCGCGCAGCCATTCAGCCGCAGCGGTGTCCGCGATCCCATCATCCACCAGGAGGGAATCGGCACTGCGGGAGGCCTCGCGCGGGTCCGCGTCCAGGGCGAAGAGGCGGCCATCCCCCGTGCCCACGTAGACAACGCCGCCGGAGACCGTGGGGGAAGAGACCACGCCCTGAAGCCAGAGCGCGCGCTCCGCCCGCGCGCCGGCACCCTCGGCGGGTGGCATGCCATGCCACTCCGGGTCGGGATAGCGCCAGGCCAGGTTGGAGAGCTTCTTACCGTTGATCGTGAACGGCTGAGGCGCGACACCCGTGCCGAGACCGTCCGGATCCACCCAGATGGGCGAGCAGGGGTTGTTCGGGAGGGCATCCGCGTCGCCATCATCATACCACAGGCCAGAGGCCAGTGACATGGTGTCCGGGAAGCGGTCGAAGATGACGCGCGCGTAGGTCCGGCCGCCAACCGAGTGCGTCTTCAGCCGCCAATAGGAGTTGGGATCCGCTCCCCAGTGCGTCTGGGTCGAGGCAATCCACCCTCCGGTGCCCCCCACCTCTGCCAGATGCGTTATCAGCGTCAACTGCGAGAGGTTCGCGCCCGTGACATCGCCCAGGTCCACCTCCAGGGATCCCCAGCGGTCAAAGGCAAAGACGGCGCCTTCCAGGAGGCCGAGATGGAAGTCGGTGGTCAACTCCATCCCGTTCACCTTCAGCGCGTAGCGGTTCATGGCGATATAGACCATGTCGTCGGTCACCGCGGGCGCCAGGGGGATCCAGCCGCGGTCGGGATCCCACCAGGCCGGGATCCAGGTGATCTCCTCGTAAGTCGTGCCATCCACCGCCGAGGTGAAGGAGCTGCGCCTGAACGTTGGGAAGCCGTTGGCATCGGTGCCGGCCGCCACATAGTCATTGACGTTGCACCGCCAGAGGAGCCCGTTGGCATTCGCGGTGCCACGCTCGGCGAGCATCTGCACGAAGCCGTTCGCCGAGCCATAGACGACGGAGTCGTTGCTGGCCACCGCGGCGCTCGACAGCACGGGAGGCGTCGTGGAGCCTATGGGCGAATAGCCCGGCACCACCGTCCAGGGCGTGCGCATACCGCCGGCCCGGAGGGGATCGATCTCGTACTCGACGATCACCCGGAAGCCCTCGGGGAGCGACGACAAGGGGCTCGCCCGGCGCACCTGGATCACGCGGTCCACGCCCACGTCATCAACCTGATAGGCCCATCGGTTGCTCGGGTTGGGATTGGTGGGCCCGACAGGATTACCTTCCGTATCGAGCACGGTCACCTTCAACGTTGTCGAGGGGACCTGGTCGGGCGGGCTCCACAAGGGGTCTCGTTTCCAGGCGTGCTGCAGCTGGAATCGCGACGGATCGTTCGAGAGGCGCTGCGCCCATTCGCCGTAGGTGTAGGTGGCCAGCGCCGCCAGCTCGCCCGTCGGCAAGGGGGCATAGGCGATCTCAGTCGTGCTCCCCGTCTCCTCGTTCCCCATCAGCACCACGGCCGGCGCGGTGAGAGTGCTCTGATCCGGGGCAGGCGCCGTGCCGACGGGCACCTTGTACTTGCCGATACCGGTAGAGGCTACCACCACGTTCAGATAGTAATGGCCCGCTTCGGTGGAGACAACGTAGACATGCTCCCTGCTCACAACCGGCGCGGAGATCCGGGTGGGGGCGGTGGCGATCGTCATCGGGTAACCCGGAAGTTCTGCCGTGGCATCGGCCAACACCGGCTCACCGTCCGCGTTGGGGACGGTCGGCATCGCACGCAGGGCATGGAGCAGCCCGTCCTGAGTGGTGAAGAAGAGCACATCCACCGGCCGCTGGTTCACCACCACCGTGGTCACGTAGGGCTCCGAGGCGAGGGTGCCAGGCAAGTCGTAACGCCAGATCACATCGTAGGGGCTTTCCGGCGTGAGGTCGACAATCGGCGTGCCGCCCGCGTCGATCCAGCCGCCTTCTATCCCATCGTTTGGGTTGCCCACGCCGTCTCGCGGGTTGCCGCTATCATCTCGGCCATCGCGATCCTCGTAGGGGCGCATATCGACCGCGAAGACGCGGCTTGCCGGGGCGCCCCCCTGGTCCTCTGCGATGCTGAAGAAGGCGAAGTCGCGCCACACAACCGGAGGTGCCAGCAGGCGCACGCTCTCCCCAAAAGGCACCTTCCAGACCGTATCGAGTCCGGGAGAGACCTCGTCGCGCGTATAGGCCGCCCGGTGAGGGCCCTTGCGGTAATTCGATTCGCCCGCCGTCCAGTTGAGGACGTTGAAGGCGAACTTCATGTTGCTCTCCAGGCGGTTCTGCGCGTTCTCGTCCCAGTCTTCAGGCAGGTCGCCGCAAAACGCCCCGGAGTTCTCCCCGGACGGGTCCGAACCGACGCTGAACCGGTCATTGATCGCACAGGCGATATCGCCGGAGGTAACCAACACGACGCCGTCGCCATAGCGGCCCCCCGCGATCACCGGGTAGGTGAAGCCATCTCCGAAGTCGCCGTTGCTGTTGACGATAGGCGCCAGCAAGGGGCTGGGAGGCCCGTCCCCGGCAAGATCAGTGATGCGGCACGTGAAATGATCGGTGCCCTTATCGCCCAGTTGCTCCAGATCCTGCGTGGCGAGCGCGTAGGGGGTGTTGAGCAACGGGTGGAAGCGATCCGCGGGTACCATGGTGGGGTCCGGCGTGGTCGCCGGCTTCTTATCGGAATCAAAATTGAAGTCGCGGATAAAGAAGGGTCGGTTTGGATCGATCCGAGCACCGGAGCAGTCATCGAACCAGACGGTCACACCGAGGTCCACGAGCCGGCGCAGCTTGGCACTATCTTCCGGGCTGAAGCCACCCTGGGCGTGGGTCATCACGGCGATCAGGTCGAACTGGAGCAGGTCCTCCAGGGGAGTGCTGGAGAGGGGCACTTCCCAATAGCAGGCCATCTCCTTCGTCACCGGGCTATCGATCTGGAAATCCGGCCGCGAGGCCACGCTGGGGTCGATGACATCCCACCGCGCCTTGATATCCGGCGTGACGACCCGCGGCGCGAGGGGATTGACGATCTCCCAGTCGCGCGGCTTTAGGCCCTTTGCCGTACCCTTCGCCTCGGAATCCAGCAAGTAGAAGACGTGCGGGTCGGGGTTTTCCGGCTGCCCGCCTACCTTGAAGGAGTCGAGGAGCAGGATACACGCCTTCACCTGGCGCGTCTTGGGGGTGTAGTCATACGACTCCGCCTCCACCGGTGCGCGCGATGGCCCCACGACGACCGCCAAGGCCACCGCCAGAAGCAACAACCTGCCTGCTATCACCCTCATTCCCCTACCCCCGTTCCGGACGGAACAGCCCCAATGGCCGCCAACGGGTTCAGACCCAAGAGCGCGGTCAAAACGCCCTCTTCCAGTGCCAGAGAAACTGCCATGCCCCTTCATGAGCGTTCACTTGCATCTTCACGCGCGTTCCTTGAAGCCCTCGCGGCCCAGAGATACGCGCCTGACCCTCCCCCGACGCTGTTGGCGGCCCACCAACAGCGCCAGGCAGCCATCGTTCGCCCGCCGGACGCTAAACCGCCATGCCCGAGGCTTTACGGCGAACGCATCGGCGTGCTTCCGTTCCATACCCGCTTGCCCTCGCCCCGGTTCCGGCCCGCTCCTCGCGCTCTACCGCCACAGACCTGCGACGTAGCCCGCCCCGCGAGCGCGTTCTCGCCCGGATATCGGTTGACGCCCCTCCTCAATCACCTCGCGCCCTTGGCGGCTTGTTACCGGACCGGGCGCTCGCCGAAGTAGATCAGATCCGGACACATCGGCAGTCGGGGCAGCGCCGGGAGCTGGTGCATCGGCTCGCCCTGCGCAAAGCGCACCCAACGCGTGTCGGTAATCAGCTTCGGATCGAAGGCGTAGTTGATTCCCCCGCGCTTGGTAAATGTCGGATCCACAGTCAGCGCCGGATCGCCATCCGCCTCGTATGCCGTGCGATTGGCCCCGCGCCAGCGCGCCGTCCACTGCGTTACGTCCTCAAGCGACGCGGCCTGGCCCTCGGCGATGG
>DUUU01000301.1 GCA_012841485.1 Armatimonadota bacterium | reverse complement strand
CGACTACCAGAACGTCTACTACCGCGTCGTGGACAAAACGGGGGCGTGGCAACTGGAGGAAAGCGGCTTCTCCCCGGTGGGCGCCGATGAGGAGAGCCGGCGGATCCGCCGCGCGTTGGGAATCACGGATGAAAAGCAGGTCTTCTTCCTTCCCGGGCGCGAGTACCTCCTTCTTCCGGCAAAGTCGCGCGCCGTCATCCGGGTGGCGGGCAAGAGCTGGAGCTTCCGGGTCGCCGGCGCCTCCGCGGGCGAGCGCCGGCCGATGAAAGCGATTCTCGTGCGCGCCGGCACGCCGATCTCCTTGCAGCTCGCGGAAGCGATGAGCAGCGCGGCGACCCGCGAAGGGAGCAGCGTGAGGCTCACGGTGGCCCAACCGGTGATGGCCGATGGCCTGATGGCGATTGCCCCGGGCACAGTGACGGAGGCGCGCGTGGTCCAGGTGAGGCGGCCCAGCTTCCCGGGGAACCCGGGCATGGTGACCCTGGAACTCGGTACCGTCGAGGCGGTGGACGGCACCGAAATCCTGCTCACGGTCGCTGGCTCGTCCCGAGTTACCTTCTCCGCCCGGGCCTCGTTCCTTCTCAGCCGCGGTCAGCACGTGACCCTCGCGGAGGGAACACCCCTCGCGGTCCGCGCCGCGCAGGCACAGGCCGTGCTAGCGCCAAAGTAGAGCCGGCGCTCTGGGGTTCCGACATCAGGAGAGGGCCGCGCGCCGGATTGTGCGCTGCCTCCGTGGCTTCGGATTCCTGATCTCGAAATCTCAGGCGGGCGCTAGAATGGCTTGATTTCAGTGAGCCACATCAGGTGGGGTCGCCCGGGGTGGCCGCCCCTTGCCGGCTGCCGGATCCGGATCGCCGTGGTGGTGACCGGCGCAAAGCGATGGGTCGTGCTCTTCGCCGGCTGCTCCCCCGTTGCCTCAGCGAGTGGACGCCACCGAGCGCCATCCCAGGCCTCGATGGCGTAGCGGGAAGAAACCATGTACTCGCCCTGGAAGTGGGCCCAATAGAGTTCGACGCCCGCGACCGCGCGGGGCTTGTCAAAGACGAGCACGACCCAATGGGGGGTACCTGTCTCGGCAGACGCCCAGGTCACGCCATAGGTCGTCGCGCCCGGTTCCATCACTTTGCCGTCCACCAATGTCTCTGGCGTGTAGCCTTCGAAACAGCTATCCACGTGGACCGCAACCGGCTTCCCACCCTCCGGTGGCGCCATCCGGCGGTACACCAGCGCGCGCTCCAGCGCGTTGCGCGTTGGGGAGGCATCAGATAGCGAGAGCACCACGCGCGTCTCCGCCGGTGCCGCCATGCCAGGGAGCTTCTCGGGCTCCACGGCAATCGCCAGCTTGCGGCCTGCTGACGACGGGTTGACCCGGATGCCCGGCGTGCCCGGCGCGAACGCCTGCCCATTCACCAGAATGCGGAGGGTGTCGGTATTGAGGCGGCTCTTGTCTTCCAACTCCCACAGGATCTGGCGCGGCGGCGCAACTCGCCAGTCCAGATCCACCGTGGGGGCATCGGCGACACGAGCGCCATCCACCCGGAGGGCGGTCACCTTTGGCGGCTGCTCGTCCGCGAGATCGATACCCTTCGTCTTTCCGACGACCAACAGCGCCTCGCCGCCCTCCCATCCCGCCGGATCCAGGCGGAAATGGAGCGCACCCTCTGCCTGCTCCGCCTTCACCCTCACCCAGCGCTTGCCGGCAGCACGGATCCAGTGGCCTTCCCCCTCGGGGCAAGCCGGCAGCGTGAGCGTGACCGGGGCGGTCGCCTGGATTCGGTAGGTCAGATCACCGGGCGCCTGAATGAGGCCCAGCAACGCGAGAGTCCACATGGCTTCTCCTCCTGTCGAGCAGAATCTTCGCCGCCAAGGGGTGGCCTCCCTTGCGCGGCAGGCGTCAATCCGGCGCTCGCAGTCGCAATGCCCGATGGCCTATGCCCGCCATGACGTGGTGGCGCTCGCAGCAATAGGCCTCCGTGCAAGGATCCGCGCGCCTTCGGGGCGAAGGAGATAGCATGCCGGCGGTTGCATCATGGCCGGCGAAGGAGGCACTCGATGCGCACAGCTCTCATGGCCATACTCGCTTTTCTGCTCGCCATTCCGGCGATGGCCTTCCCCCTCAGCGATCCAGCAGCGCCGTGGCTCACGGCCGGCGCCCCAGGAACGGCGCCCACTCTGGATGGAGTCGTCGACGCCCGGGAATGGGCTGGCGCCGTACCGCTGACTGGCTTCTCGCGCGTGAATACGCAAGAACTCTCCCCGATTCAGCCCTCGGTGCGAGTGGCGCGCGACGGGGCGCACCTGTACCTGGCGGTTCACGTGCCGCTGCCAGAGGGCCGGTCGCCGGTCGCCAATGCCCGGCAGCACGATGGCGCCGTGTGGGAAGACGACTCGGTGGAGATCTTCCTCGACCCTGGCCACCGCCATCAGGAGTACTTCCAGTTCGCGGGCAACGCCATCGGCACGCGCCTGGATGCGCGTGGCAGAGAGACCGCCTGGAATGGTGAATGGCGCTTCCAGGCACGCGCGGCCCAGGGCAGTTGGAGCGCCGAGTTCGCCATTCCGTTTGCCACGCTCCAGACGCGCGCGCCCGCCGAGAACACGGTCTGGGGCCTGAACGTGTGTGTCAATATCCGTGGCCTTGGAAGTATCACCTGGTCGCCGGTACTCCACTCTTTCCACGAGCCGGCGCGTTTCGGACACCTGCGCTTCTCCAGCACGCTCGCGGCGGGCATCGAAACGCTTGCCGGTCTGATCGACGGCGGCGGCGAGATCAAGGGTCTGGCTCGCGGCACGGGGATTGCCATGCGCTGGCAGCTTGCGCGCGATGGGAGCAAGCCCATCGAGAAGCGCCTGTCGCCCGCAGGCGAGTTCGCTCTCCCGGTGGCGTTGCCGCGTGATGGCCGGTTCCCGGCCGCGGGGCGCTACTCCCTTCGGGTCATCGCCGAGCGCGCTGGCGATAGCATGCCCCTGATGCGGTTGGCCGGCGAGCACATCGTACCCGCGCCCCTGGAGCTGCGGGCACGCGCTTTCGTGTATGCGGGCCGTCTCGAGACAGAAGCAACGGTCCAGGCCGCCGGGCTAGAGCGCACGGACCTCGCCTGCCGGTTTGCCCTCGCGCCAGAGGGAGGGAAGCCCTCGGTCAAGCGCGAGGCGGCCCTCGCCGATGGGCGCACTGCGCGCGCTACCTTCCAGAAGGCGGAAGTGCCCGAGGGGAAGATCACCGTCTCGGTCACCCTCCTGGAGAAGGGCATGCCCATCCGCACCGTCAATAAGGTGCTCGACCGGCCGCTCTCACCGCCCTGGCTGGGCGACCGGACCGGCATCACCGACGAAGTGCCAGCGCCTTGGACGCCGCTCAAGGTGCGCGGCAAGCAGGCACGCGCAGGCGCACGGGGTTCTGCCGTCTCGGTGCGCCCTTGGGGCCGGGATTACCGCTTTGAAGGAGGCCTCTTCCCCGCCCAGGTGACGGCAAGCGGTGCCTCGGTGCTCGCCGGACCGATCACGCTGCACGCCACGCGCGCAGGAAAGCCGCTGCCCTGGCGTGAGGCGTGGACGAAGGTCTCAAAGAGCGCTCCGGCCGCCGTGGATCTGGCCGGCGGTGCAACAGCCACGGGTGCGCGCCTCTCGGGGAGCGCCCGCGTGGAGTTCGACGGAATGCTCCGCGTCGACCTGGAGCTCTCGCCAGAAGGCGGGGCGGCACCCGATAGCCTGGTGCTGGAAGTGCCGCTACGCGCGGAGCATGCGCGTTACCTCTACCACTTCCCAGGGCGCTGGGGCTCGGTGGAGAACTCCGGAGCACTCCCGGCCGAGGGATGGCACCACGCTTTCAAACCGTTCGTGTGGCTAGGCGATGAGGAGCGAGGCTTCTCGTGGTTCTGCGAGTCGGAGGAGAACTGGTCGCCCGCCGATCCCGAGCGCGCTCTCACCATCGACCGGGAGGGCGAGCGCGTGGTATTGCGCCTCCACCTGGTGGAAGGGGCGCCCATCGAGAAGCCGCTGAAGTACACCTTCGGGTTCCAGGCGACGCCGGTGAAGCAGCCGGAGAAGGATGCCTGGGACTACCGCATCCATCATGGCGGAAGCTACACGCTGCACACGGAGCCCTACACGCGAGAAGGCCGGGTCACCTACCCCGCGGCCGGGCTGATACGCGGCGATCAGGGCACTTTCGAGGCGTGGGTCCGGCCGCTCTTCGACTCCGATCCCTCGCTTCCCGAAGAGGAGAAGCGGAAGCAGGGGAACCGGATGATCTTCACGGTGCAGCTGCCAGGCGACACCAACTGCGGCATCTACTGGAATGAGCTCGTCCAGGGCCCCGTCGTGTGGGTGCGCGAGAACGGCAATGTCGCCTTCTACGCCGGGGCGCCTATCGCGTGCAAGAGCGGCGAGTGGCACCATCTCGCCTTTACCTGGGGCGATGCCATCCGCTGCTACTACGACGGCAAGTGTGTCTTCGAAAGGCCACGCCACGGGCTCACTTCATACCCGCTGGAGAAGGCCGAGCTCATCTTGGGCGAGCGTCTCCCTCACTTCATCATCGACGAAGTGCGCATCCTGAACGTGGCACGCGCGCCGGAGGTTCCTACCGGGCCGCTGGAGGCTGACGCGCACACGCTCTTCCTGGAGCGCTTCGAGCAGTCCGGGGAGCCCGGCACTCTCCAGCCCGAGAAGGGGCCTGCGGGAAAGCTGCAGGGGGGCGCCCTGCTCGTCGAGGGCCGTTTCGGGAAGGGCCTGGCGCTGGCCAGCGGGAGGACGCCCGGCTACACCCGGCTCGACCGACTGGCCGATATGGGCGTGCGCACGATCTGCTTCCATGAGCACTGGACGCCGTGGCAATCGCACCCCTATACCTCGCCTGAGAACGAGCCGAAGCTCGCCGAGCTGGTGAAGGCAATCCACGCCAAGAAACAGCAGCTTCTTCTCTACACGAGCCGACAGATCGCGGATATCGCCCCCGAATATGAGCTCTACTCGGAGGAGATCCTGACGCTGCCGCGCGGGTTCCGCTACACGCGGCAACCCCCACAGACCGACTGGGGCGTTTGCTGGCGGAGCCATTGGAAGGAGTTCGCGCTGAAGGGCCTGGCCGAGACGATGGACCGCTTCGGCAACGACGGCTGGTACCTGGACGGCCCTGAGTGGCCCTGCCCCTGCACCAACCAAAACCACGGCTGCGGCTACGTGAAGCCGGATGGAACCATCGGCCCGACGTATGACATCTTCGCCACGCGTGAGTTCATGCGCCGACTCTACGTGCTGACGCGACAGCGCCGGCCCGATGGCCAGCTCAACATCCATAACTCGACGGTGATGGTAATCCCCACCTTGGCCTGGGGCACCAGCACCTGGAACGGCGAGCAGCTGGGCAGCATCGACCGCGGCCCCGAGTTCCTGAAGCTGATGCCGCTCGATGCCTTCCGCACCGAGATGATGGGCCACCCGTTCGGCGTGCCGTCGGAGTTCCTCTGCTACGAGCGGCCATGGACCACGCACGAGGCGCTCTCGTTCACCCTGCTCCACGATGTCCTGGTGCGGCCCAACGGCTACGACGACCGCCTGGAGGAGATCGCATCCCTCTGGCGGGCGATGGATGCCTTCGGGCGCGACAAGGCGCGCTGGCTTCCCTACTGGAAGAATAGCGATCTGGTCCGCCCGGAGCATGAGGCGGTGAAGGTGAGCCTCTACACCCGTGGCAAGGAGGGGGCGCTCCTCGTCGTCTCCAATCTCTCTGCCGAAGCACGCACGGCCACGGTAGAACTGAATCTGAAGCGCCTTGGCCTGTCGGCCGGCGCGAAGGCGATCAATGCCCGCACAAGCGAACCGGTCACCCTGGAAAAGGGCCGGCTGGCGGTGGAGCTGGGTGCCTTCGACTATGCGCTGGTGAGCGTGCGCTGACCGACTACGGTGAACTGGCGG
>DUUU01000652.1 GCA_012841485.1 Armatimonadota bacterium | reverse complement strand
GGCCTTCTTCACTTCTCGCGTCGCGCGCTGCGGTCGGTGCCGCGCTACGTCCGGTCCCAACGCCTCGATGGCGCGGAGTGCCGCAACGGGGTTGCTGCCGGTTGTACCATCCCGCAACGTGCGGCAGGGGCTGCAAACGAGATCCTTCCGCTCGCGTGTAGCACACTCGCGGCAAACGATGCGAGAGCAGCACGAGCACACCCCGGCAATCGTGCCCCCACCGCAGATATGGCAAACGGGACCCGTGCGTGTCGGAGCCTGAACGGCGCGGCCTACGGACTCAGTGCAATGCGGAGCCGATGTTGCTCTTCCTGGCGCTTGACCTTCTGGCAGCGGCAGGCGTGCACACGACGGTGCTTTGATCGTCGCTCTGCAGAACGGGCACGGCCCGGTCAGGCCCGACGCCGAGTCGGGCGCGGTGATCGTCTTGCCGCAGGCGGGGCAGTCAAACCGAATGGGCACGATTCCCTCCTCTCTCGAATCGCGTCGGGGACAGGATGACGCGAACAGGGCACGCAGAGCGCTCTGGCGTCAGACCCCGGAAGCCGACATATGCGACCGTCCTCTCAGCGAACGTGGGCTTAAGCACCAGATCCCCTCAATTAGTGGTGACTTCATCTACCGAACCCGCCGGGGTTGTGCTGCGGGTCCTTTTGTATGCCATAGCCGTGCAGGGGCACGTTTCTGAATGTGCCATCTGGGTTCTGCAAGGACGGCGAGCCGTTGCCGGGGGTGCCCCCTGGTGTGGCCGCGTTGGTCTCACGCACACCCTCTCCCGGCCTGATCTCCTGCGTGCATTCGACTTCGTGCTTCTCCTCATACGGGATGCTCTGCTGATCGCTGTAGCGATAGACCTTCGGCTCCACGTAGAACACGCGAAGGTTGCTGACCTCCGCCATGGAAGAGCCGTGAACTGCAACCCGCGCTGTTCCCCCCGGCGGGATCGATCTCGGGACTATCTCGCAGACGGTCCCTGACTTCCAGTTATCCTTGACACCGACAACGAAGCCGTTCCTCTCGACGACCTCCGGTCTTGCCACTTCCATTCCCAGGTTGTGTAGGGCCACGGCAGACTCATTGGTCATGGTGCCCTCTGCCCAGCCCTGGCCTTGGCCGGTCCAGACGATATGGACACGCATTTCCACTGAAGCCGCTGGCATCTCACTCGGCTGCTGTGCCTGTCCCGTCCAGGACGCGCGCCCGTCACGCCACTTGGTGGCGATGAAGAAGCCGACGACAATGAGCACAGGCATCGCGCAGACGAGAGTGAGGCGAGCACGGTGCCAGCGGCCTTGCGGGGGGAGAGTGCCTGTGACCAAAGCCCTGCCGGGTAGGAACTGACCTGCCAGTTCAGGCTCCCCCGGTGCAGCCGGTAACGGGTGACCACAGCGGAAGCAAGCTGTCCGGCCTGCAGGATTGGGAGCACCGCATTCCCCGTTTTCGCACTTGACCATCCGAGACACGTTCTTCTCCTTCATCCAGATGCCTCCGCGACAGGCATCAGAGTCACACCGAACGGTTGCGAGACGCACGGGCCGCACCGTGCTGCGGCCTGGGACACCGCCTCATCCGAGTTGGTAGCGGTCCGTCGGACTACCCACCTCCTGCATCACAGCGACATCAACCCGACCGGAGCCGCCGCAGAACTTGCACGTCCCGCCACTCCCTTTGCAGGCGTCGCACTTGCCCACTACGTACTGCAGGTTGGCAACAGGGAGTGTCGCGCTCCGCCCATCGGGGAGGCGGATGAGCGCCGAGAGACCATCCGGCGCTCTCCCTCGGCAGGCAAAGAAGGCTTTGACCTCCAGTGTACCGCCACCGGCCAGCGCACTCACGTATGAGTCGAGGGGGCGCGATGGCACGCTGTGGGCAGCGAAGATGATCGCCACGTAGTCGCGCCACTCCGGCCTCATCGCCTCATCCGAGGAGAGGTGAACATCGAGCTGCAGGTAGCCCTGTCCTGCCGACCACCGAAGTCCGGTGAGCGTCACGTTCACTGCCGGTACACTGATGGCTTTCCACAGCTTCGCCGATA
Source organism: Armatimonadota bacterium (assembly GCA_012841485.1). The sequence continues at coordinate 976 of DUUU01000652.1, read as the reverse complement.
GCCATCGTGCAGTAGGCACAAGCGCTAGGAAGGCGAGCGGAATGAGAGGCATGTAACGCCAAAGGCCCATGCCGCAAAACCCTACAATCAGGAGGACAGCGAAAATGCGGCAGCACTCCTCGAAATCCAGTTCTGCCAGGGAAGCCAGAAGGGAGTGGACCCAAACCAACCACGCGGCCCCGCGCTCCCCACCCGAGATCACTGCCGTCGCCAGTGGCGGTGGCGCAGGCTCGCTGTTTCTGTTGCCGGTGTCCTTGAGCAGGATCCGGCCTCCCGATGCATTCAACGGGTTGCCGCAGTGGGAGCAGGACGCACTGCGCGCGCGATTCCCTGCCCCGCACGCGCTACACTCGTGCGACGACGACATATCTGTTCGTGCCTCCTTGCTCGATGTTCGTGTACCTGCAGTCCGGGCAACAGCCGCTACCCCGCGATCCCCGGCACTACTTGGGAGCCGCCTCGTCAAGCCCCGGCAATCCCCTTTTGGGTTTTATCCCCTTCCGGGATTTCGCTCGTTGGTGTCCATCCTGGAGTACCATGAGCCGCTCTGTATTCACCGAGGCATACATCCGGTTTCGACGCCTGCTGATCGAGGCTCGAAGAAGCGCCCGATTGACGCAGGCACAGCTTGCCGAGCGTCTGGGTCGCCCACAGTCCTTCGTCAGCAAATACGAAACGGGCGAACGGCGTCTGGACGTGGTGGAGTTCCTGGAGTTGGCCCAGGTTCTCGGCATCGACCCTGTAGAACTGCTTCGTGAGGTGCAGAAGGCCATTCCACCTTCCGACCGCCCAACGTAGCCATTTCCGCCATCCGCCTATTACCTCGGTCGTGCTTCGGAATATCCCAATATAGGATACGACGCCACGACCCAAGGGCCGGACACTACCTGACACTGCTGAACTGCTGGAATCGCGGCGAGACTGCGTGCCGCAAGGGATGGATGCGCGTGCGTGGAGGGGAAGTGTACATCTGGTG
>DUUU01000300.1 GCA_012841485.1 Armatimonadota bacterium | reverse complement strand
TTGTCGCGCGGCGCGCCCGCCTCGGCCGATCTCCTCCCCCTGGACGCGGAGATCAGCATCGGGCGCGAGGCCGCGCAGATCATCGAAGATCAGTACCCCATCTCCACGGACGCGATTCTGGCGGCGCGCGTGCAGCGCATCGGCCGGCGCATTGCCGGCGTGTGCGGGCGTCCGGATCTCCCCTTCAGCTTCAAGGTGATAGACACCCCCGACATCAATGCGTTCTGCCTTCCTGGCGGCTTCGTCTACGTCTTCCGGGGCCTGCTGCAAGGGGTTCCGGATGATGACGCGCTCGCGTTCATCCTGGCCCACGAAATTGCCCACGCCGTGCACCGGCACGCGCTGCGCCAGTTCGAAAAGTCGCAGATTCTCCGCGTGGTCACCGCTCCGCTTGGGAGTCTCCTCGGCGCCCTCGGACGAGACCTGACCCACGTCATCATCAGCCGGCGCTTCTCCCGCGCAGACGAGCTTCAAGCCGACCGAGAGGGGCTGCTCTACACCGTGCGTGCCGGCTTTGATCGCCAGGGCGGGATCAAGGCGATGGAGACGCTGCTCCGGCTGGCCGAACGCAGCCGGCATCCGGAGTTCCTCATGAGCCACCCCACCACGCAACGCCGGAAGCGCGCGCTGGAGGCTCTGGCTACCCAGCTCGATGCAGTGCCACCCGAGCGACCCCAGATCACGGCACGTCCCCTCCCGGATCCGGTCTGGTCCATGCCGCCGCCCTCGGTGCCTACGCCCCGGTTCCCGTTGGCCATCGGCGACGAGTGGACCTACCGGCTTCGCGCGCGTGACGGAGGCGAGGCCCAGGCAGTCACGCGCGTGGTTGAGGCGCATCCCGGACGGCCCAAGAGCATCTTCCGGGTGGTGACGGAGTACCCGGGCGGCTTCTCCACGGAGGCGTGGATCACCACAACGGCCTCTGGCGTTCTCGCCCGCCCCGCAGGCGAGGGAAGCGAGGGGCCGTGGCAGACCGAGTGGTCGTGGGAGTCCCTCGGGGAAACACCCCGGCCCGAGAAGGTCATCGTGCCTGCTGGCGAGCAGGAGTGCACCCGCGTGATTCAAACAGATGCGAAGGGCGCTCTCGTCGCGGAGGGATGGTTTGCCGAGGGAGTCGGCCTGGTGAAAGCCGTGTGGCACCATCACGGACTCACTCAGGAGCTGGTGAGCTACCGCGCGGCGCACCGGGCGAGCAGAGCGGCGCAGACGCGGGAGGGGAGCTCCGATCCGGCGGTTCCGTAGCCCTCTAGGGAGAAGTTTGTGACGATCCTGTGACGATAGCCTGCTATAATGCGGGCGGAAGAGCCGGAGCCTGGCCGTTCGCAGTTCTTCCCACCGCTTCTGAAGCGGTCCCCTGCGGCAGACGCGCGCGCCGGGCTTCTCTGCGCTTCCGTGGTGGCAGGCAGGTGATCGCGCACCTGGCTGTCACGAAGGTGTTCACGGATACCTGAATTTCCGTGTGTGAGGGCCTGCAGGTCCACGAGAGGATGGCTCGGCGGGCGCCAGAGCGGCCTGCAGACCCTCACCCACCCTTTCAGCGAGTGCTCAGGCCAAGCAGGCGCTGGGCGTTGCCACCGAGGAGGGCAGCCTTCTCCTCCTCGCTCAACGGAAGAACGCGGAAGGCGGCCAGCTCGGTCGCCTGGTCGGTCCAGGGGGAATCCGTTCCAAAAAGCACGCGCTCGATGCCATGGGCACGCGCCAACCTCACCAGGGCGTCGGGGCCCATATCCGCCAGCGAGTACGAGGCGTCCAGGTAAAGGTCACGCCCGATAAGGAACTGCTCCACGGCCTCCCACTGCAGATAGCCTCCCATGTGCGCCGCGATCACGGTGAGCTCCGGCACGGCATCCAGCACGCGCGCCAGGCGCTCTGCCGTGCAGTGGACCGGAGGAGGAATCCCGATGTCTACGCCGGCGTGGAAGAGCAGGAGGAGCCCCGCCTCGGCCAGCGCCCGGTAGACCGGCATCATCGCCGCATCATCGACGAAGAACTCCTGATAGTCCGGGTGCAGCTTGACGCCTCGGATCCCATCGGCCACCAGGCGCTCGATCTCTTCCGCCCAATCCTCCTGGAGCGGGTGAAGCGTCCCAAAGGAGAGGAGATCCTCATAGGTGGCATTGACCTCCACCGCCCAGGCGTTGATCGTGCGCACCTGGGAGGGCTTGGTGGCAATCGGCATAATCACGGAGAGATCCA
>DUUU01000299.1 GCA_012841485.1 Armatimonadota bacterium | reverse complement strand
GCTCTGCCCGTGGCCGGCGAAGGCTTCCCGCGGCGCCTCGGACCCGCCAAGCCGGTCCATGCCTCCGGCATCCTCTCGCGCCTCGGCCTCTCGGGAATCTTCATCCCCTTCACGGGCGAGCCAAACGTCAACCGGCTGCTGCCCCACCCCAGTCTCGTCGCGGCCGTGGCCCATGAGAAGGCGCACCAGCGAGGCATCACCCACGAGAGCGAGGCAAGCTTCGCCGGCTTCCTGGCGCTCTATCAGTCTTCAGACCCCTACCTGCGGTATTGCGGCATCCTGGAAGCCACCGGGAGCGTGCTGGGAGCTTTGGCGCGCACAGACCCCGAAGCGTTCGCCGAAGTAGCCCGCGCGATTCCCGCCACCGCGCGGGCCGATTGGGCGCGCAGCCGCGAGTTCTGGGCACGGTATCGCGGGCCGGCCCAGCGCGTATCGCGCCGCGTCAACGACCTGTACCTGCGCGCCAATCGCGTGCCCGGCGGAGTGCAAAGCTATGGAGCGGTCGTCGATCTGCTGGTGGGCTACTACCTCGCGGAGGCAAGCCAGGAGCCATAGCCCGAAGTATTTGTCAGAATACTTCAAGAGAAGACTCTTGCCTGGTGGCACACCGTTGCCGGCGCAAGCGTCCGGAGGCAGTGCCCACGAACCCGCGCCACGCCTGGCAGAGAGACTTCTTTTCATTATTCTGAGGAATAATGTGGTCTAGCTATGGCTCGCGCAGGACGTACCCCGCCAGCATCAGCATGCCGGTGGCAAGCGCGTCGTCGTTGAAGTCGAAGGTGGAGGCGTGGAGCGCCGGCCGGCCGGGGCCAACCCCCAGGCGGAAGAGCGCCCCGGGCACCCGCTGCAGGTAGAGGCTGAAATCCTCGCCGCCCATGCTCGGCGAGGCGATCTCCTCGACGTTCTCTGGCCCGAGGAGCTCCCTGCCCAGATGGCGCAGCGTGTCGACAACACCGGCCTCGTTGACGGTCACGGGCAGCCCATGGTGGTAGGCAATCTCGGCGGTCGCCCCGTGGGCCGCGGCCACGCCACTCACGGTGCGCGTGAAGACCGACTGCACGTGCTGGCGCGTCTCCTCACTCAGGGTGCGCACCGTTCCCTCGAAGAAGCAGGTGTCCGGGATGACGTTGCGCGTCTTGCCACCTTCGATATGGCCCACGGTGACCACGGCCGATACCAGGGGATCGACTTCGCGGCTGACGATGCTCTGCACCGCGTCGATGATCCGGGCCGAGATCAGGATCGGGTCGATGCACCGGTGGGGGTGAGCCCCATGCCCGCCGCGGCCCCGGACCGTCACCCGGAAGGTGTCGACGGCGGCGAGCATCGCGCCGGCGCGCACGCCGATCTGGCCGGCCAGGAGGTCGGGCCACGAGTGCAGAGCGACGATCCGCTCGACGTCAGGATCCTGGAGCACACCGGCCTCAACCATCCGCCGGGCGCCCCCGCCGCCCTCCTCGGCGGGCTGGAAGATCAGCTTCACCGTTCCCGGGAGCTCCTCGCGCAAGCGAGCCAGCACCTCGGCGACACCCAGAAGGCAGGCGGTATGCCCATCATGACCGCAGGCGTGCATCTTGCCCGCGTGCTGGGATGCATACGGCACGCCCGTCTCCTCCGTGACCGGGAGGGCATCCATATCTGCGCGCAGCGCCACCACCGGCCCCGGACGTCCCCCTTGAATGAGGCCGAGCGCCCCCGTCTCATCCACGCGCAACGCCTCAACGCCCAGCCCCTGCAGCCGCGTGAGCACCACCTGCACCGTTCGCCGCTCTTCGAGCGCCAGCTCTGGATGCCGGTGCAAGTCGTGCCGGATCTCGGTTGCTGCGGGCAGCGCCCTTTCGACCTCCTGCCGCAGCCGGTTGATCTCCAAAGTAAACGCCATTGGCCAATCTCCTCCCTTACTCCTTTCCCCATCCGCCCGCGTCCTCCTGGCACTCGTGTCCGGCATCAAGCATGCTAAGCCTGCTCCGAGGGATCGTCTACGGCAACTCAGCGACAGGAGGCCACTCATGGCAGTGAAGGTGTATGGCATGAACCACATCGCCCTGGAGGTGACGGACATCAGCGAAGCGGTGCGCTTCTACCGGGAGGTATTCGACCTGCCGGAGCCGGACGCGGGAGAGGGCCAGGCCTTCTTCCGGATAGGCGAGCACCAGTTCATCGCTCTTTTCAAGGTAGACCGCAAGCAGCCGGATGATCACCGTCACTTCGGGATCATCGTCACCGACGATGACGAGATCGCACGCGTGCGCGAGCGCGTTCAGGCACGCGGCCTCGCGCTGACTCCGGGCTTCGCCTGCGACTTTCGCGACCCGTGGGGCAACCGCATTCAGGTGGTCGATCTCTCCGTCTCCTCGCCCTACTGGCGCCTCGGCCGAGTGAAGATGTCGGAAGAGCGCGCGTAGGGTGGCACTGGCACAGCGCCTGCACCATCCGCGCGAGTGAACGCTTTCGATGTCGCGGGGATCACAGGGCTCACCGGGCGGGATGCCGCGGAACGGCTCGAGCGCTACGGCCCCAACGAGTTGCCCACAGCCAAGGCGCGCGGGCTGGCAGCCGTTGTCTGGGAGGTGGCGCAGGAGCCGATGTTCCTGCTCCTGGTAGCGGCGGGCGTCGTCTACCTGGCCTTGGGAAGCCTCCCCGAAGCGGGGATGCTCCTCGGCTTCGTCATGGTGGTGATGGGGATCACCATCTACCAGGAGCGGAAGACGGAGCGCGCCCTCTCGGCGCTCCGCGAGCTCTCCAGCCCGCGCGCCCTTGTGATCCGCGATGGCGAGCATCAGCGCATCGCCGGCCGCGACGTCGTCCGCGGCGATGTGATGATTCTCAGCGAGGGAGATCGTGTTCCCGCGGATGCGTTTGTCGAGTGGAGCTCCAACCTTCTGGTAGACGAGTCGCTGCTCACCGGCGAGTCCGTATCGGTCCGCAAGACCGCCTGGAACGGAGAGGACCCGCCCGCTCGGCCAGGGGGAGAGGACCTCCCCTTCGTCTATTCGGGCACGCTGGTGACGCGCGGCCAGGCCATCGCGCGCGTCTACGCCACGGGCAGCGATGCGGAGATCGGCAAGATCGGGCGCGCGTTGCGAGAGACCGAGCCCGAGCCGACGCTGCTAGAGCGCGAGACCGGAAGGCTCGTGCGGAACCTGGCGCTCATCGGGCTTGTGCTCTTCATGCTGGTCGTTGTTGTCTATGGGCTGACGCGAGGCAACTGGCTGGAGGCGCTTCTCGCCGGGATCACCCTGGCGATGGCGATGATCCCCGAGGAGTTCCCGGTCATCCTGACGATCTTCCTGGCCCTCGGGGCCTGGCGAATCTCTCGCGAGCGGGTGCTCACCCGGCGGGTCACCGCCATCGAGACGCTCGGCGCCGCCACGGTTCTTGGAGTGGACAAGACGGGCACGATCACCGTGAACCGCCTTGCCGTGGCGCAGATCCGCGCCGAGCAGAGCCGGTATGATGCCACCCGAACCCCGGCGCCGGACCTCCCCGAGGAGCTGCATCGCGTGGTGGAGTACGCCGTCCTGGCCAGCCAACAGGAGCCCTACGACCCGATCGACCGGGCGCTCGTGAGCTTCGCCAACGAACAGCTAGCGCGCACCGAGCACCTCCATGCCGATTGGACGCTGGTCCGAGAGTATCCCCTCTCGCCGGCGCTCCTGGCGTTGTCGCACGTCTGGCTTTCCCCCGAAGGCGAGGAGTATGTCATCGCCGCCAAGGGGGCCCCGGAAGCCGTGGCCGACCTCTGCCACCTTGCTCCCGGGCAGCTCCGCGAGATGGAAGCCGCGGTGCGCAACATGGCGAAGGAGGGCCTCCGCGTCATCGGCGTAGCGGCAGCCAGCTTCCGGCGTGGCGAGCTCCCCGGCGAGCAGCATGACTTCCCGTTTGAGTTCCTCGGGCTGATCGGTCTCGTCGATCCGATCCGGCCAGACGCCCCCAAAGCGTTGGAGGAATGCCGCCAGGCCGGGATCCGCGTGGTGATGATCACCGGCGACTATCCAGGCACCGCGATACACATCGCCCGCCAGATCGGGCTCACTCCCGCCGATGAGGTCCTCACCGGGCCCGAGATGGCGGAGATGGATGACGCGCAACTGCGAGAGAGAGCGCGCACCACCAGCATCTTCGCGCGCGTTGTGCCGGAACAGAAGCTGCGCCTGGTGAACGCGCTCAAGGCCAACGGCGAAGTCGTGGCGATGACGGGTGACGGCGTCAACGACGCCCCGGCGCTGAAGGCGGCTCATATCGGGATCGCCATGGGCGGCCGCGGCACGGATGTCGCCCGCGAGTCCGCCGCCCTCGTCCTGCTCGACGATGACTTCTCGTCCATCGTTCACGCGGTCCGGCTGGGAAGGCGCATCTTCGATAACCTGCGCAAGGCGATGGCCTACGTCCTCTCCATCCACGTGCCAATCGCAGGAATGTCGCTCGTCCCCGTCCTGGCCCAGCTACCTCTGGTCCTGCTCCCGGCGCACATCGCCTTCCTAGAGCTGATCATCGACCCGGCATCCTCTACCGTCTTTGAAGCGGAGGCGGCTGAGGAGGGGATCATGCGCCGGCCCCCGCGCTCGCGGGCAGAGGCGCTTTTCAACCGCCGGATGGTGCTTCTCAGCGTGCTGCAAGGCACAGGCGTGTTCCTGGTCGTGCTGGCGGTCTTCGCGGTCGCCCGTTACCGCGGGCTCACCGAGTCCGAGGCGCGCGCGCTCACCTTCACCACGCTGATCTTCTCGAACCTGGGCCTCATCTACACCAACCGCTCCTGGACCCGCACCATCCCTGCGCTCCTGCGCACGCGCAATACGGCGCTCTGGACGGTGACCGGGGCAACCATCCTCGCCCTCGCGCTAGTTCTCTATGTGCCCCTCTTGCGTAACTTGTTCGACTTCGCGCCCCTGGGCGGCTGGGAAGTGGTGCTGGCTCTCGTGGCGGGCGTTCTGAGCATCCTGTGGTTTGAAGTGCTCAAGGTGATGGCGCGCGCGCCGATTCAGGCCACCCGCGAGCGACCTCGGCGGCAGGACCTCCCGGCTCGCTAGAACCCCCAGCCTTCCTGCAACCGACGCGCCGCCTCGAGCGCATGGTAGGTGAGGATCATATCGGCGCCAGCGCGCTTGATCCCGAGCAAGATCTCCATGGCGATCCGGTCGCCATCGATCCACCCGTTCGCCGCAGCCGCCTTCACCATCGAATACTCGCCGGAGACGTTGTAGGCGGCCAGGGGGAGATCAAACCGGTCGCGTGCCTCTCGGATGAGGTCGAGGTAGGCGAGTGCCGGCTTGACCATCACCATATCGGCGCCCTCCGCCACATCGAGCGCGATCTCGCGCAGCGCCTCGCGCCGATTCGCCGGGTCCATCTGATAGGCGCGCCGGTCGCCAAACTGCGGCGCCGACCCCGCGGCTTCCCGGAACGGGCCATAAAACCCCGACGCGTACTTTGCCGTGTAGGCCAGAATCGCGACCTGCTCAAAGCCGTGCTCGTCCAGCGCCGCGCGAATCGCCCCGATGCGACCATCCATCATATCCGATGGGGCGACGATCTCCGCGCCGGCCTGCGCATGCGACACCGCAGTGCGCTGCAGTAAGTCCAGCGTGGCGTCATTCTGCACCTGCCCATCGGGGCTCACCACGCCGCAGTGGCCGTGCGAGGTGTACTCACACAGGCAGACGTCGGTGATCACCAGCAGCTCCGGGTGCGAGCGCTTGATCGCACGGATGGCGCGCTGGACAATCCCCTCTTCCGCGTAGGCCGAGGAGCCGGCCTCGTCCTTCGCGTCTGGCACACCGAAGAGGAGCACTCCCGGAATGCCGAGCGTGGCGACCTCATCCATCAGGCGAGGGAGACGGTCGACCGACCAGTGGTAGTTGCCGGGCATGGCGGCGATCTCGCGCTGGACGCCAGTGCCCTCGACGACAAACAGGGGGTAGATGAGATCGGCGGTAGAGAGGCGCGTCTCGCGCACCAAGCGGCGGTGCGCCTCGGTCGCGCGCAACCGGCGCATCCTCACTTGTGGAAACTCGGACATGTGACTCCCTCCCGCGGCCGCAACCGCTTGCCGCCCCATGCGATCACGGGGCGGCGTGTACTCCAAAAAGGGGCTGGCAGGCAATGCCTGCCAACCCCTCGGCTCTCTAACGCACGCCAGGCGCTACGCGAAGTAGCGATCGGGAGGCGCCATGCGCGGGCCATACTGGCCGGCCATTGCCTGCAGGCGCGCGACGCGATCCGCGGTCGACGGGTGCGTGCTGAACAGCTTCATCAGCGACTGGCCCGAAAGCGGGTTCACGATGAAGAGATGCGCGGTGCTGGGGCTCGTGTTCATCGGAACCATCTGCGCGCCACGCTCCAGCTTCATAAGCGCGTTTGCCAACGCCAGCGGCTGCCCAGAGATCTCCGCGCCGGCGGCATCGGCCGCGTACTCGCGCGTTCGCGAGATCCAGAGCTGGATCAGCAGGGCGACGATTGGGGCGATGAGCGCCGTCACCAGAAGCGCCACGCCAGCCCCACCATCTTCCTCATCGTCGCTGCGCCCCAGGCCGCCAAACATGGCTCCCCAGCGGATCATCGTTCCAAGATAAGAGATGGCACCGGCAATCGTCGCCACGATGGTGCTGATTAGGATGTCTCGGTTGCGGACGTGGCCCAATTCGTGAGCGACCACGGCCGACAGTTCATCCTCGTTCAGCATCCCCATGATCCCCTCGGTCACGGCAACCGCCGCGTGCTGCGGGTTGCGCCCCGTCGCGAACGCGTTGGGCGTAGCCGTAGGAATCACATACACCTTTGGCTTCGGGATACCGGCGCGCATCACCAGATTGTCTACGATCGAGTGCAGCCGGGGCGCCTCGACCGGCGAGACTTCCTGGGCTCCGTACATGCGGAGAACGATCTTGTCGCTAAACCAGTAGGCGCCGAAGTTCATCACCCCGGCGAAGATCAAGGCCATGAACGCGCCTTCCGGCCCGCCCATGGCATTGCCGATGGCAACCAGTATCCCGGTGAGCGCCGCCAGCAGCACCGCCGTCTTGACGCTATTCAACATCTCGTGTCACCTTCCAGGCACCGCGTTCACCGAACTGCCGGGCTGCACGATTGCACCCGGTCTACCCACTACTATTATACGCCATTTTTGCTGCAGGCGCAAAGATCTTGCCACTCGCCCCGGGGTTCCGAGACAGGGAGCCCGAAGCACCGAAGGCGGCGCGCAACCCGGCCGGCGGAGCTGCAGCTCCGCGCGTGTGGCGGCCCTCTCCATCACAAGAACGCAGGCAACCGTCTGGATCTTATCTCCAAATCCAAACCACTCGCCCGACGGCATGGAGAGCACGAGGCGAGAAAAGAGCTCCGCCTCGTGCTCTCCCCAGTGATCAAGAGGTGGCCTCCTCCTGCCCCTCCTTTTTCTCGACAATGGCGGCGATGTTGTCGAGCCATGCCTGGAAGTTCGGGTGTACCAGGAGGGTCTTCCCCGCGGCGGCAATCGCGGGTCCGACGACCGGAACGATGGAGGTGTACTCGGTCGTGAGGGTGACCTCGGTGCCTTCGGGGACCGGCTCCAGGTTCATACGCCCGCGCTGCCGCAACCCGAACGCGCCCTTATCACTGGCCCAACCGATGGTGCCGGCCTCGTAGTCCCACCACTTGTGATACTCTGCCCACCATGCGCCCAAGGGGCTGGCCCCCTCCACACGATAGCGCACCCCCTCGGGAGAGCTCTCCAGAATGGAGACGCTCCGGATCGTGGGGATGAGCTGCACCTCGCGGTCTACCTGGCGTACGAGATCGATGATCGCCTCTTTATCGGCATGGATCACGCGCTTCAGCGCGACTCTCACGGAGTAGCCGCTGCGCCGGAGCATCTCCCCGACGACGGCGGCGGCCAGGGCAGCTCCCGCCATCGCCCCGGCCGTCCGCTTCTTCTCCATCCGCTCCTCCTTCCGAGGCAGGCGCTGCCCCAGTGCCTACTTCTCCAGCAGAGCCTGCACCTGCTCCTCGAAGGCCGCGATCTCGAGCAGCGACGAGAGCACCCCGATCTCCAACCGGTATTCCCTGCATTCCCCCGGCTCGAGGAATTGGAGTCTGCCAGCCGCCCGCTCCTTATCACGCCCGCCCACGAGGCAGTTGGATGGCTCCACGCCCACCACGTAGGTGCCCTGCCCCATCATCTTCCACTCAACGAAATACGGCAATTCATTGCGCGAGTAGCCCACGTAGGCACCAAACCCGGTGCCCGCGTCGGTGTCACGGTTCACGACGGCGACCGAGACCATGCCGTCGGCGCCAGCCGCCATATCGTGGTAATACACCTTTTCCCGATACCCAGGCCGCGGCGCATGGAACTCGGCATAGGCGCTTTGCTCGTCCTCTGCCTCCTCGTCGCGCGGCTGCACGCTGCGTGTCGGCGCGAGGAGCACCGAGCCCTCATCCACCACGGGAAAGCCCAGGTTGATGTGATAGAGAAGCATGTGCTCGGTCGTCTGGTAGCCCTCGTTCTCGACGCGGTCATGGATCCAGAAGCGGTTCTCGCCCAGGCGCGTGAATATCTTCCGAGAGAGAACGATGTTCTCGCCAAACACGCGCGCCTCGCGCACCTTGCCGGACGCCCAGATGACGTAGTCATCGCCATCCCACTCCGCCTCCAGATGCACGCTTTCGGCGGGAAGGTGCGAGACGCGCCCGTGAAGCCCGAGTTCCTCGCCTTGATCCACCGTGGGTGCACCGGCATAGGTCAGGCCGCAGGTGGTCACCAGGCCACCGCCGAACGTGCGCAGCCACCCCGGTCCCTCCGGCTCATAGTAGGCGGGATGGGCCACGCCAGCGGAGGACCTCCAGCAGAGCGACTTGCCCTGCCAGCGCGCTGCGGAGATATCCATCCCGCGGTCCAAGAGCACGCTGAACTCCAGGCCGGTGCCGGTCCAGAAATCGGCCACGCGCGTTCCCGCGGCACGGCCATCCGCCAGCACCCCCGCTCGAACGCCGGCGAGCTGCTCCATGCTCCCCACCCGCGTCCGAAGCTCCTCCTTGCTGAACTGCTTGCCGAAGAGTTTTGGCATAGTGTACCTCACGAGTTGGTCGCCCGCATCCCTCCACCTCGGCAGGATTACCGGGCCGGAGTACACGGGAAGGGCGAGGAGTCGAGGCGACGGCCGAGGAAACACCGCTCACGCGGGCTTGGGGTCCGACACACCAGGGCGGAGCCGCCGCAACCTACTCCGTCATCCCTGCTGCTTCGTCGAGGGCTATTGTACCATACGGCAGAGGGCGTGTCAAGGCAACGTTCAGGCGCATCGCGCGCATGTGAAAGCCTGCCCTGAGTGCCTCGCGCGGAGCCGCAGCCCCGCGCGTGTAGGAGCCCTCTGCGCTGCACCCTCCCCATCCACATCCGTCGCCTTCATCCGTGGCATCGGCGCCGGCCGGGCTAGCCGCTCTGCGTCCTCCGCCGCGCGGGCAGGCCCGGAGGCACCCCGCCATGGGCGGCGGTTCTCATCGGGAATTCCGGCCGCACCGCCGCACCCCCCGGTTCCGCAGTCAGGCTCGCCTTCCTCGATGGTGCCGCCTTCCCCAAATAGGCAAACCGCGACTGCCTCACGCTCCACACCACATGCACCGGGGTGCCCATGGGCGTCCAGCCGAAGAGCCACACCGCATCGGCCTTGGAGAGACGGTAACACCCTCGGGAGCGCCGGCGCGACCCGTTCGCGGTGAAAAGGCTGGAATAGTGGAAGCCCTGGGCGGTGTTACCGAGGCGCATCCAGTATGGCATGCGCGCCCCTTCCTCTCCATTGCGGATCGGATTCCCATGCCGGTTGTACAGATTCGAGCGCTTCTCGACAGCCTTCTCGCTGACACGAAAGGTCCCCAGATACTTCTTCTTGAAGACGACTCCGTGGTTCGTGATGATCGGCCCGCGAACCAGTCGCCCGTTTTCCAGCGGGTAGACAAGCCCCGCCTCGTAATCGACCACGATCTCCTTCCGTGCCTCCGCCGGCGTCGCGAAGCCCAGTGCAATCAAGATGCATACGCCCATCCACCTGGCCAGAAACCTGGATATCATGCCTCCTCCAAAACGTCAAGTCAACCTCGGCAGCACACAATGGACCT
>DUUU01000298.1 GCA_012841485.1 Armatimonadota bacterium | reverse complement strand
CTTCCTGCGGACCCACCCCACCAGCGAGAACCGCGTAGGCAGGTTGCAGCAGCAGATCGCATCGGGCGAGATTCAGCGCCTGGCGCAGCAGACGTCTCGCTAACAGTGGGGCTCCGAGATTGGGCACTGCGGGCAGCGCAATGCCCGGACGAATGTGTGTGGGGGCGAACCCTTGGTGTTTGCTCTGTTGCCGAATGGGCGGGGTGAACAGTGAACGTTCGCCCCTGGCACACCAGGGGAATCGCGGGCGACTCGGGGGCCTGGAGCGGGAGCCCGAAGTGCTCTGCCGGGAAGCAGCGCGGGGCTTCAGCTCCACGCCCGGACGAGGGCCAGCCCGACGGCAATCACTGGACTTCGACCCGGTGTGCCTCGATCACTCGGGAGTCGGAATCAAGGCGGCCATAGACACGCACGCGGTCGTTCTCACGCAGGTCGCGCAGGGAGATGGTGCGCCCGTCGCGGGTGATGCGAGCGCCGCGCGTGAGCTGCACCGTGCAGACTTCGAAATAGCTGGGCCGGAACCCGAACCGGTTACGCCGCGCGTCGATGTTGCGGACGCTTCCGGTGAAGCTCCCCTCCTTATCGGGGCGCGAGGCGGAAGGGGGATCCACATCGACCCGCTCGGCACGGAAGCGCTGGCCAGCCAATCGCTCGCCGCGGACGCGGACATACTCGCCCTCCCGGATCTCGTGGACCGAGATTCTGCTGCTACCGCGTCTTATCTGGGCGGAGGTGGGCACCTCCACTCTCCACTCCCTTCCCACGCTGGCAACGGTAATGGTGCGGTGGGTGAGCCGGGAGGAGGCACGGACCACGCGCCCGTCGAGGGTGTCGCGGCTGCGCTCATCGAACTTTTCTTTGTGAGGGCGAGAGGGGGTGACCCCAGGCTCGTAGTGGTGCCGGTCCGAATGGAAGCAATCAGTGCGCCCGCACTGGCTGCAGGGGAGTTTGTCTGAGTCTCGCAGCACCCGGATGCGCGCCGCCTCGATGGTTCGATGCCGGATCACCCGGCCCCAGACGACAACCCGGTCTCCGCGCTCGATCTTGCCCAGGCGAGCGCCCTCGATCTTGGTGCGTGCCAGATCCACCACATACGTGGTGGAATGCCCGCGCACCTCCAGGTAGCGTGCGCCGCGGTGATCGCTGTCAACGCGCCCCACAAGCAGGGGCCGCTCTTCCCCTCTCGCCGCCCAACCATCCTGGCGGGCAGGGGGCTTTTTGCTCGACCAGGGGGATGGGTCGCCGGAGGCTGCTCCAGCGGCGATGATCGCCATACACACAATCGCTACAACGCTTCGCGAAATCGTTCTCATGCCAGACCCCTCTCCATCCGCACGTGCTACGCCCGGATGGCGCATCATCGCCGCCGGACGCGCTCCGGCTGGCCCTGACTCTGAGACGTCGCGAGTTCGCGATTGTTCAGGCGCTGGTGATCTCTGCCATGAGCTGGCTGGCCAGCTCCTCCGCCTGGGCCTCGGTAGGCGCTTCCACCATGACCCGCATGATCGGCTCGGTGCGCGAGGCGCGCACCTGCGCCCACCAGCGGTCACCCACGATCTTGGTGCCGTCGGTGAAATCGAGCGTGTAATCGGACCATTTCTCGCGCGTGCGCGCGAGGATCGCAGGCACCCGGTCGGAGGCGATGGGCACCTTCTTTTTCACCATGGCAAACTGCGGTAGGGCGCGCGCCATCTCGGAAAGCGGCATCTCCCGCTCGGCCATCGATTGAAGCACCAGTGCCATGCCAATGAGGCTATCACGTCCGTAGTGGAGCGGCGGGTACATGACGCCGCCGTTCCCCTCGCCGCCGATGACCCCCCGCTCTTTCTTCATGCGCACCGCGACATTCACCTCGCCCACGGCGGTGCGCACCACCGGGGCGCTATAGCGGGCGGCAATCTCATCTACCATCATGCTGGTGGAGACGTTGACGACGACGGGCCCGCGGTTTCGGCGGAGGACGAAGTCGGTGCAGAGCGCCACGGAGTACTCCTCGCCAATGGCCACGCCCTCGTCCGAGACAATGGCCAGGCGGTCGGCATCGGCGTCCTGAGCGAAGCCGACATCGGCGCCTGTCGCCTTCACGTGGTCGCACAGATCGGTCAGGTTCTCTGGCAGCGGCTCCGGCGGGTGTGGGAAGATGCCGTTGGGAGTGGCATGGATGGGAAGCGCCTCACAGCCGAGGGCTTCCAGAAGCTGTGGCGTGGCGACGGCACCGGCACCGTTGCAGCAATCCACGGCGACCTTGAAGCGGCGCGCGCGAATCTTTTCCGCGTCCACCAGTTGCAGAATGCGGTTGATGTGCGTCTGAACGGCGCTGGCATCCGTGCGTGGTGGGCGCAGTGAATCGCTGCCCACACGGGTAAACTCGCCCTGGTGGTAGATTGCGAGCAGCTCTTCGGCCTGATAGGAGTCCAGGAAGATGCCATCGCCGCGGATGAACTTGAGGGCGTTCCACTCGACCGGGTTGTGGCTGGCGGTGATCGCGATGCCGCCCGCGGCGCCGAGGTGCTCCACCATCACCTGCACCGTCGGCACCGGGCAGATGCCAACATCCACGACGCGGCAGCCCGCGGAGGCCAGTCCAGAGAGCACGGCGTGGCGCACCATCTCGCCGGAAGTCCGTGTGTCGCTGCCGACAACGACGGTGCCGGATCCCGTCCAGGTGCCGAAAGCCTGTGCGAAGCGCACCATCAGCAAGGGCGAGAGCGTGTCGCCAACGACAGCCCGCACCCCAGAGATACTGATCTTCAGATTCGTAACGCTCTTCAAGCTCTTTCCCTACTTCAAGACTATGGCTGTTCGTGAGAAGGGGCCATCCCCAGACGGCGGGTGTCACCCTCCCCACGGATCGGCTGCAGAGATACCCTCACAGCAAGAGACTGCGGACGTGACCGCCCCATTCATCCACAATGGTGCGTGCCTCGCCGGCCGTTTCCGACTCCGCGATGACGCGCAGCACCGGCTCGGTCATCGAGGGGCGCAGGTGAACCCACGACCGGCCATGCTCCACGCGGATGCCGTCGGTGAGGTCCACGTTGCCCAGCTCCGGATGCTCCTCCACCATCTCTCGCAGGCGTGCCATCACCGCTGGTGCTCGCTCGGGCGGACAGGGCACGCGCTCCTTGACCATGTAGTAACGGGGGATGCTTCCCGCCAGCGCGGAGATCGGCTTGCCGGTGCGCGCCAGGTAGTCGAGGATGCAGCCAATCGCCGCCGTGGAGTCGAACACGTGGTGCATGCGCGGAAGAACGATGCCCCCGCTCCCCTCGCCACCGAGGGCGGCGTCGTGGAAGAGCATCGTCTCGACGATATGCGGCTCGCCCACCTTCGTTCGGATCGCGCGGGCGCCATGGCGCGCGGCGATGTCTTCAACGGCGCGCGTGGTGCAGGAGTTGGTCACCACCGTATCGCCGTTGCCGAGAAGCATCTCAGCGATGAGGCAGAGCGTGTACTCCTCGGAGAGGGCATCCCACTGCTCCGTGACGACGCCGAGGCGGCTGCCGTCAGCGTCCTGCGCGAACCCGATGTCCGCTCCACTCGCCTTGACCATGGCGCGGAGCTGGCTCATGTTATCGGGGTTCGGCTCCGGATCGTGCGGGAAGGGGCGCTCCACCTCGTCGTTGATCGCGAGCACGTTGCATCCGAGCGCGGTGAGGAAGCGCATCGTGGCATCAACGCAGGCGCCGTTGCAGCAATCCACGGCGACCTTGAAGCGGCGCTTCCGGATGGCCTCCCGATCCACCTGCTCTAGGAGCGCCTCAACGTATTCTGGAACGGCGTGCGCCTGATAACGCAGGGGTTTCAGGCCGTCCCATTTGGCACGGGCAAACTCGCCTTGATGGAAGACATCCAATAGCTCCTCGCCCTGGTAGGCGTTGAGGAGGCGGCCGGTTCCAGCGACGAACTTGAGCGCGTTCCAGTCCGTGGGGTTGTGCCCCGCCGTGATTGCCACGCCGCCGGCGCCGTTGTGCCGGCGCACGGCCAGCTCCATCGCCGGCGTTGGACAGACGCCAAGATCAACCACCTCATAGCCGGTCGCCAGCAGGCCGGCGATGACGGAGGAGGCGATCATCTCGCCTGAGGGACGCGTATCGCGACTGACGAAGATCGGCCCCCCTTCGATATAGGTACCGAAGGCTTGCGCGAAGGTAACCACCAACTCGGGGGTGAGCGCCTCGCCGACGACCCCCCGAACACCCAGTATGGATAGCTTAAGCGGCTTCATGTTGTTGCCCAGATTCGACCCGGCCCGGGGTGAATCCTTCCCCCGGGCCGGAAATGCGCTTGCTAGGGCAACTTGAAGCTGTAGACGTGCGACCCGTGGGCAAAGTAGAGCCGGCCGTCCACGATATCGCCGCCAGCGGCGATGCGCACGGGCGACTCTGCCACCATCTGGATCGCGTGCGTCTGCGGGTCCACCTTGGCGATCCCTTTCACGAAGAGCATGTAGAGGGTGCCATCCGGGGCAGGCACGAAGACGCGCGGGCCCTGGTGCGAGATCGTCTGCCCGAACTCGGCCGTCAGGTCTTGCTCGTGGACAATCTTGCGCTCCTTGGGATCGAAGACGAAGAAGCGCTTCTGGTCGGCCACCCCATAGATCAGGCCGCGCGGTCCGGGGGTCAGGTCAGTGTAGCTCACCACCCCGGGAAAGACGACGGCGTGCCACTCCACTTTGCAGGTCGCCGGGTCCAGGATGTACAGCTCGGCTTCCTTCGCCTTCTGCTCGCCCCCGGTGCCCGCGGCGATGGTGGTGCCGCCGAGGAGCTTGCCATCCGGGAGCAACGCCAGACTCATCGTCGAATGATCCGGGATCAGGTCGGTGTGCTCCAGGAGCGTGCGGGTTCCCGTCTCACGGTTCCACAGCAACAGCCCGCCCCCGGTGTAACCGTAGCCGGGCGTTCCCGCGAGGAACACCCACTTGCCATCCGGCGTTGGCAGCAGGTCGTGCGGGCGGTTGATCGTTGGAGGACACTCGGTGAGGAAGCGCGGGTTGCACTCCGCTTTCCCCTTCTCGGTGTTGACCCACGGCTTGGCCGGATCCCACTCCAGCAGGAAGCCGCCCGTATAGCCGCCGACGAAGAAGCGGTCGCCCTGGCGCGCCACCGTGTTCCACTGGCCATATGCCGGGTGCCTCACCCACTGATCTGCCTTGGGGTCGAAGCTGAAGAAGCGCATCGGAAAGGCGGTGCCGCCGCAGATGGTGCCGTCCGGGGCGGCTGCCAGACCCATGATATGGGCGCCCTCGCTCTGATAGTCGAAGTGGACGGTCTTCTGCTTCTTCTCCGGATCCTCGATGGTGAGGATGCGCTCCACCGTGTCGCAGCGGACGATCCGGCTGCCATCGGGGAAGGGGCGATGGAACAGCCCCTGACTGCCGGTGATAGTCGGCTTGCGCCGCTGTGTCTCCAGCTTGCCGATCTTGCGGGCCTTGCCGCCATACAGCTCCAGCCAGGGCTGGTCGCGCCCGGCGAGGGCCTGGCCATACACCTTGCCATCGAGGTCCCGGTACACATACGCGGAGCCCTGCGCGCGCTCGGATTCGGGCACGAGCGGGGTGGCTTGGCCTGTCGCCGGATCCAGCGCGATGATCTGGCTCTGGGTGTTGCCCACGGCAAAGTAGAGCCAACCCTGGTCGTCGGCTGCCACGTACCGCTGGTACTGCCGCCAGTTCTGCCGGTAGACGTGGCCGTAATCCTTGAACTCGCCCGTCTTCGGGTTGTAGGAGGCCACCCCGCTATTGGGATAGGTGACCGACCAGATGACGCCGTTGTCATCTTCGGTCATCCCCATCGCCATCTGCGGGACGGTCTTGCGGTAGAAGGTGAACTCGCCCTTCACAGGATCGAACTCGGTGAAGTGGCTGCCAAAGTGAGTGTAGAACTTGTTGGCGCTGGAGAGGACCGAAGCGAAGGGACCGTCGCCTCCGGTGGGGAAGGGGATGGGAAACTCCTTGCTCTTTCCCGTCTCCGCGTCGATCATCAGGAGAGCGTATCCCCCGCGGTGGTCGTAGAGCCAGAGGAGGACAACGTTGCGCCCCTCTCCATCCACGGTGGCGACGATTCCCCGGTGGTTACTGACAGGAGTGGCGACCCCGTGATGGAAGAAGCCGTTGCCCATCTCCTCGGTACCCGCAAATGCGCTCCCGGCGGCCTGGAAGACGAGTGGAATCCCCGCCAACGCCAGGCAGCGTGTCAATTTGCTGGCCATATGCTCGCCCCTCTCAGAAGTGGACTCCCAGTCCGGCGCCGGTGTTCAGGTTGGAGCCGGTGACGTGCGCCGTCTCGTCTCCGGCCAGGTAGATGCAGGCTTGAGCGACATCCTCGACGGTGGAGAACTCGCCCATCGGAAGGGTCTCCGCGCGCTTCAACAGCTCCTCGCTCTCGGTGCCTTCGCCGGCCTGGACCGCGAACTCCTTTTCGGTCAGCACCCAGCCGACGGTCACCCAGTTTACGCGGATACGATCCGGCGCCAGAATGCGTGCCAGATTCATCGTCAGCGCGTAGAGCGCGCTCTTGCTGATGCCGTAGGGAAGCATGCGTGGCCGGGTGCCAAACGCATGTACCGAGCCGATGTTGATGATCGACCCGCCGCCACGCCGGCGCATCAGGGGAGCCGCTGCCTGGCAGCAGAAAAATGCGCCGCGCACATTGATGTCCAGAATCTGGTCCCAAAACTCCGGGGTCACCTCCTCAAAATCCATCCGCGGGAAGACGCCCGCGTTGTTGACGAGGATATCGAGGCCGCCGAACGCTTCGTCCGCGCGCAGGCAGAGGCGCCGGCACTCCTCGGGATCACGGAGGTCCGTCTGCTGGAAGATCGCCTCGCCGCCTGCCTCGTGGATGGCGGCAACGACGGCGTTTCCCTCCTGGCGGCGCCGGCCGCTTACCACCACGCGCGCGCCCGCTGCCGCGAGCGCCTGCGCAATCCCCGCACCGATGCCCGAGGTAGACCCGGTGACGACCGCTACCTTCCCGACAAGACGATGGCTCATGCTGCTCCTCCCCTGCTTGGGCGATCCATTCGCCGGGCGCACGCGGGAAACCTGCGCGGCAGAGCAACGGACGAGCAAAACCCGCGTATGGAGAGGCGAAAGCCCCTATCCTTCGTAGAGCGCTTCCCGAGGGAAGAAGTCGAAATCGTGGGTTTCCGTGTCGGTGCGCCAGCGGCCAACGCTCTCGGCCCGGACCGGGATTCGCTCCAGCGGGAAGCCGAGAAAGTCCTCCAGACGGCGCAGCGTCTCCTCCTGCTTCAGCACGAACTCCTCGAAGCGCACGTGGATTCGGCGCGCGGGAGGCGGTGTCGCTTGCATGAGGTTATATTGGTAGCGCCAGCTGGTGGCGCGGCGCCGGCGCAGATCATCGGTGTGCTCGTAGGGCACGCCAAAGTCGGCCAGATCATCGGTGATGTGGGCACCGATGATGGAATCGCGTGGGTCGCGCACCCAGTAGATGTAGTGTATGTCGGGGAACATGCGGATGATCCAGGGCAGGATGAGCGTCGTCTCCGGGAGCTTCCATCCCTTGCGCTCGGCGTCGCTCCCAAGGACCGAAGAGAGGTAGGACTCGACCAGGCGGGTGAACGCCGGATCGATCGGCATGGTGAAGAGGCGCGAGAAGTCCCACTCCAACCCGCCTTTGTGCTCGACGTAGCGGGCCATCACCCGGCACGCCTCGTACAGCTCCTCTGCCGGAATGAGGTCGCCCGATACGTTGAGTTTCGCGCCCATGTAGACGCCGCTTGCGCTCAAGGTGTGAGACATGGCGCGCGTGCCAGAGTGCCCGCGGCCGATGACCGTGATCATCATTTTTCGTCTTCTCCTGATTCGGGGCGGAAGCAGCCCCGTGCCTCCAAGGCCTGGTAGACCTGCTCGACCAGCTCCGCGACGGAGTAACGGGCACTCTCCAGGCGAAGACCCGGCGCCTCGGGGGCCTCGTAGGGCGCTGAGATCCCGGTAAACTCCGGGATTTGGCCGGCGCGCGCCTTGGCGTAGAGACCCTTCGGATCGCGGCGCTCGCACTCGTGCAGCGGGGCGTCGATGAACGCCTCGATGAAGTTCGCGCTCCCAATGATCTCCCGGGCCATCCGCCGGTCCTCGCGGTAGGGGGAGATGAAGGAGGTGATCACAATGAGGCCGGCGTCATTGAAGAGGCGGGCCACTTCTGCCACCCGGCGGATGTTCTCCGAGCGATCCGGCGCGGAGAAGCCGAGGTCGCGGTTGAGACCGTGGCGCACATTGTCGCCATCCAGGACGACGCAGGCGTGGCCGGCGGCGATGAGGCGCTCTTCCAGCGCGTAGGCGAGGGTAGATTTCCCGGAGCCGCTCAGCCCCGTCAGCCAGAGGGTGGCCGGGCGCTGGCGCAGGAGCGCAGCGCGTTGCTCCGGCGTCACGCGGCCCTCATGCCGCGTCACGTTCGTTGCCTTCTTGGTAGGAGCAGGGGAGACGCGCACCGCGCCGTGCGTGTGGCAGCGGTCGATCACGAGCCCGGCGGCGGCGGTGAAATGGGTGACCGGGTCGATCAAGACGAAGCTGCCCGTCCCGCGGTTGCGCTCGTACTCGTCGCATAGGAGCGGCCGGTGCATCCGCAGGTGAACGCGCCCGATCTCATTCAGCTCGAGCGTCGCGGCCTCTTGGCGATGCAGCGTATTCGGATCGATACGATACTTTAGCTCGGCGCACTCGCCGCGGACCACGTTGGTCGTGTGCTTCACCAGATAGCTCTGCCCGGGGCGCAGCGCGCGCGTGTCCATCCAGATGAGGATCGCCTCCAGCTCCTGCACCATCCAGGGCAGGTTGCCCGGATGGGCCAGCATATCGCCGCGGCTTACATCGAGCTCGTCCTCCAGACAGACCGTGATCGATTGCGGCGCGAAGGCGTAGACCGTATCGCCGTTGGGTCCAAGGATGCGCGAGATTCGGGTGTGCCGACCCGAGGGAAGCGCCACTACCTCATCGCCTACGCGGATCACGCCAGAGGTGATCGTGCCGCAGTAACCACGGAAGTCGGCGTTCGGGCGCAAGACGTGCTGCACCGGGAAGCGGAAGTCGATCAAGTTGCCATCGCTGGCGATGTGGACCGTCTCCAGGTAGGTGAGCAGCGGCGGCCCCTGGTACCAGGGCATGCGTGTGCTGCGGTGAACGATGTTGTCTCCGTGCAGCGCGCTGATCGGGATGAAGGTCACATCACGGATGCGCAGTTTGGTGGTGAAATGCACGTACTCGTCGCGGATCCGCTCGAAGACCTCGCGGGAGTAATCCACCAGGTCCATCTTGTTGACCGCGACCACGAGGTGAGGAATCCCGAGTAGCGATGAGATGAAGCCATGGCGCTTGGATTGAATGACGACGCCGTTGCGGGCATCGATCAAGATGATGGCGAGGTTGGCGGTAGAGGCCCCGGTCGCCATGTTGCGCGTGTACTGCTCGTGGCCGGGAGTGTCCGCGATGATGAAGCGCCGGCGGGGCGTTGAGAAGTGGCGATACGCCACATCGATGGTGATCCGCTGCTCGCGCTCTGCCTTCAGGCCATCGGTGAGGAGCGCCCAATCGATCTCCTCCTGACCATTGCGCGCCGATGCTTCGCGAACCGCCAGGAGGTGATCCTCATAGATGCCTCGCGCGTCATGCAACAGGCGGCCAATGAGAGTGGATTTGCCGTCATCGACGCTGCCCGCCGTGGTGAAGCGGAGCAGCTCTGTCTGCTGCGCCTGTCGAATCAGTTCATTGGGTGTCACGCCGCGCTCTCCTGGTGCGAGATCCATCGTTACCTGGCGTTTCTGGGCATCCTCGCGTGCGTCTTTCATGGTGGTTCTATCAGGGGCTGCCGGAGGGCGATGGCCTCAGAAGTAGCCCTCCCGCTTCTTCTGCTCCATCGAGCTGTCCTGGTCGTGGTCGATGAGCCGCGTGATCCGCTCGGATTGCCGGACCACCATCATCTCCTCGATGATCTCCTCCACCGTGCGCGCGGAAGAGCGGATCGCCCCGGTGCAGGGATAGCACCCGAGAGTGCGGCACCGGCAGAGGACCTTCTCCGGCTTCTCGCCCGGAAGGAGTCGGGTGCGCTCGTAGACCGGGATGAGCTGGTTCTCGCGCACGACTACCTCCCGCTCGGCGGCGAAGTACATCGGCACGACGGGAATCTGCTCGCGGTGGATGTAGAGCCAGATATCCAGCTCGGTCCAGTTCGAGAGGGGAAAGGCGCGGATGCTCTCGCCGCGGGCGATCCGGCCATTGTAGAGGTTCCACAGCTCCGGGCGCTGGTTTCTGGGGTCCCATTGCCCAAAGGTATCGCGGAAGGAATAGACGCGCTCTTTTGCTCGCGAGCGTTCCTCCTCGCGGCGCGCCCCACCAAAGGCGGCGTCGTAGCCCCCCTCCTTGAGGGCATTCAGCAGGGCCTGGGTCTTCAAGGCGGCGCAGCAACGCACGGTGCCCAGATCCCAGGGGTTGACGCCCTGCGCGATGGCCTCCTCGTATCGATAGACCCTCAGCTCCGCGCCGATGGACCGGCAGAACTCGTCACGGAAGGTGTACATCTCCGGAAACTTCAGGCCGGTATCGACGTGCAGGAGAGGGAACGGGATGCGCCCGGGCGCGAACGCTTTCTGCGCCAGACGAACCATGACCGAGGAGTCCTTGCCCACTGAATAGAGCATCACCGGGCGTTCGAACTCGGCGACTACCTCGCGAATAATGTGGATGCTCTCCGCCTCCAGCGCGTCGAGCGTCGTCAGGCGAAGCGCTTCAGTGTGTATCGTGCTCATACTGCCGTACCCCTCTGGCAGTGCTATTATAGCAGCGCGCGCTTTCGGCAGCCTTCCTAATGCGGCCAACTAGTAGCACTATCGGGCCAATTCGACGCCCGAAGCGGCCGGGCCTTCCCGAGATGGCGTTTGAGAGTATGCGCGCAAAGGAGTGGCCCGCATCCTCTGGGCCTTGACGCTCTCTAGGGAATGGCGTATGATCCCAAGAGACCGGGCGCCCGGCTTGCCGGGCGCG
>DUUU01000297.1 GCA_012841485.1 Armatimonadota bacterium | reverse complement strand
TCCCTGCCTCACTCTTTCGCCCCATCCGGGCACTCCTCCTTGGCCGTTTCGCCCGCCCCCTCCGGCCCTTCCACGCACACCGGCCGGGTGCTGTGCGTTTGTGGCACATCGTTTGCGGGTATCCACGCAATAGACGTGCTGGCCGGGAGGGGCAGTCTCGCCGGCCTGATCGAGCCGCCAGAACGCGCGCGATGCTGCTCAGGTTCGTGGAGGTCGGAGGCCGTTCTCGCGGTAGGGGAGTTGAGGATGGAGATCGCACGAGTGGGAGTGGTGGAGGGGCCGAGCGCCTATTCCGACGAGGCAGTGCTGGCGATCGATCTGGCGCCAGAGGCGGGCGAGAGCGCGTGCCGCCACCGCATGAGCGCGTTCCACGAACTGGTCGTGACGGCGGTTCGCTCGATCCTGGATCCGGGATCGCTTCGAGAGGGGATCCGTCCGCTCCCTCGACCCTGGCGTGACTCGTTGGAGGAGTTGATCGCGTTCACGATCAGGAGCCTGCATCGCGCTGCGGGCCTGCCCATCGAATCGCGTGCCGTCGAGAACGGCCGCGAACGCCGCCGGATCATCGTGAGCCCGGCCGGCAGCCGCGCCACCCGGCGCGCCGTCGAGGTCGCAGTAGAGGCGTTCCGCGATTTCTCTGCGGGCAACACCGTCGATATCCAGGCGGCCGTGCAGGAGATCCGCCAGTTGGGGAACGCGGGACCTCCGCGCAGGAAACCGGCGCCCGCCGCCTGAGATGGCACCGCGCGGGGCGAGGGAGAGGGCGGAAAACCCCCCGCTTGCAGCGTCCTCCCCTCTCTCGCGGCGAGGCGTTTTCGCCCAGCAAGCCGCGTGGCACTCTGGCGCCCGGCAGGCGTGCCCCGATTTGACACAGCGTGCCCGTTGTGCTAACATACTCTTGCTATGGAAACGGGGCGGCCTGCCTGGGTAGAGGTCGACCTCGCCGCGATCCAGCACAACGTGAGGGCCATCCAGAGTCATACCCATTCCCGGTGCGGCGTGCTGGCGGTGGTGAAGGCGAACGCCTACGGGCACGGCTTGGTGGAGGTAGCTCGAGCATCGTTGCGCGCCGGCGCGTTCGGCGTGGCGACGGCGCTGGTCTCTGAAGCGCGCGCGCTGCGCGACGCGGGGGTTGAGGCACCGATTCTGGTCCTTGGCACCCCCCTGGCCAGCGAGGCCGAGGAGTACATCGCCCACGAGACCACGGCAAGCATCGGGGACTATGACGTCGCGCGTGCATTCTCGGAGGCCGCGCGCCGCCAGAATAAAACCGCGCGCATGCACCTGAAGGTCGATACCGGCATGGGCCGTTGTGGTGTCCGGGCCGAGGAAGCCCCCGACCTCCTGAGGCGCATCCTCTCGCTGCCCGCACTCACCGTGGACGCGGTTTCGACGCACTTCTCCACGGCGGACGCGCCCGATCTGGACTACGCCCAGGAGCAGGCGGCGGCGTTTCACGCCTGCCTTCGGCGCCTGCAGGCCAGCGGTATCCTGCCGCCGCGCGCGCATGCCGCGAACAGCGCCGCGATCCTCCGCCTCCCCGAGGTACATCACGATTTTGTCCGGCCGGGGCTTCTCCTTTACGGCATCCCCCCCTACCCCGGCGCCGAGACGGTGCTCGGCATGCGCCCGGCACTCTCCTTGAAGGCGCGCATCGTCTCGGTGAAGTCGTTGCGGCAGGGGGAGTGCGTCGGCTATGGGCTGGCCTATCGCATGGTGCGCGCCGGCCGGATCGCGATTGTGCCCCTCGGCTACGCCGACGGCTTTTCGCGCCGCAACTCGAATAACGGCGAGGTTCTGTTGCGCGGGCGTCGCGTTCCGATCCGGGGACGCATCTGCATGGACCAGTTCATGATAGAGGTGACCGATGTGCCCGAGGCGCAGGTCGGTGACGAGGTCGTTCTCCTCGGCCGGCAGGGGGGCGAGACGATCACCGCCGCGGAGATCGCCGGACGCACGGAGACGATAGAACACGAAGTGCTCTCCACGCTCGCGGTTCGTCTGCCCAGGATCTACCGGAATGAGGAGGAAGGCGCCCGATAGCAGGGGCCCTGAGAGCCCACGCGCGCCATCCGCTCCGCCGGTCGCTCCTTTTCGCGCTCAAGAGATGCGCCCAGACGCAGGCGGAAACCGATCCATTGGAAGGATGGCCCGCTGCGAGCCCAGGACACCCCACTGCCTTTCGTTGACTGTGTGAGCAGAGAGTGGCTCCGGCTACCGGTCCCCTGCGGGTCCGGCGCGCTTGTCAGAGGCGCCCGCGCCCAGCGCGGTGGCGGTGGCCGCGACGGAGTTGTAATGCCCAGGAGTACCACCACAAGAACTGCCAGACCCCGGCAGAGCGCGCGCAAGGAGCCATCGCGCGCGCCGAAGCGGCGCCGGCCGCGCCGCAACCAGGGCTTCACGCGCGACGCCATGAGCATCGCGTTGATAGCCGCCGGGCTTCTCGGCCTCGCCTTCTTGCTGCTCCCATCGGGAACCGGCGTGCTCGGCAAGCTGGTCGCCGGAGCACTCCATGCCTTTGCCGGGCGGGGGGCTCTCTTCGTGCCGCTTGCCTTGCTGGTGACCGGGGCACTGCTCCTGGTCGATCCGGAGAAGCTGGCATTTGATGAAGCCGCCCTGGGCATCTGCTTGCTCGTGGTCTCCTACGTCTCACTGGTGCAGGTCTGCGGAGTGACGCCTGGTCTGGACGGCGACACACAACTCCGGGCCGCCTACGGCGGATGGGTGGGCGCGCTTGTGGGCGGCACACTCCGCGGGTGGGTGGGCAACATCGGGGCGTGCATCCTGCTGGTCGCCACGGCGCTCCTCGCGCTTCTCCTGGTCCTGGATATCCCCCTGCCGGATCTGATCCGGTATGCTTCGCGCGGCGCCTCGCGGAGCGCGGCGGCGGTGCGCAATGCTCACGGGCTCCGCGCCCGCGAGAGCGAGGCGAAGATGGCGCCGCGCAAGTCGCCCTTCATCGACGGCGATGTTCCCTTGGGCAAACCGGTTGGCAAGAGCCACGGCAAGAAGGAGACCGAGGCACCCGCAGAGGCACCCGTGGTCGCGAATCTCCCCGAACCGGAGCCCGAGCCAGAGGAGGAACCCGAGCCGGAGCCGATCCAGCCGGTTCTCTGGAACGCGAAGAGCAAGAAGGAACCGGAGCCGGCGGTCGAGGAGTTGCCAGCCGAGGAGCCGCGCGCGGCGACGAAGCCGGCGAAGGAGAAACCGGCGGAGGCGCCCGAGAAGCCGGCGGAAGAGGTGGAAGAGCAGCCCGAGGAGAAGAGCGAGCCGGAGGCGGCCCCGCGCGAGTACACCCTGCCGCCCACCACGCTGCTGCAAGTGGCGCAGGTAGTACCCGATGGTCCCGGCGCGGTGAGCGATACGGCGCGCAACATCAAGATCCTCGAAGAGACGCTCGCCCAGTTCAAGATCGAGGCCAAGGTGGTGGAGATTGCCCAGGGGCCCACCTTCACCCGCTACGAGATCCGGCTGGCCCCCGGAATCCGCGTGAACCGAATCGAGTCGCTCGGCGATAACATCGCCATGAACCTGGCGGCGCTGGATGTGCGCATCCAGGCGCCGATTCCGGGCAAGGCCGCCATCGGCATCGAGGTGCCGAACACATCGATGGCGATGGTGCCCCTGCGCGACGTGGTGGACTCTCCCGAGTTTCAGAACGCCACGTCCAAGCTGGTCTTCGCCCTCGGCAAGGACGTCACCGGGCGCTCATGGGTGGCCGACCTGGCGCGCATGCCGCACCTGCTGATCGGTGGGGCCACGAACTCAGGAAAGAGCGTCTGCCTCAACGGACTCATCGCCAGCATTCTCTTCCGGGTGAAGCCGGAGGAGGTGAAGTTCCTCCTTGTTGACCCAAAGCGCGTGGAGCTCAGCCTCTTTGATGGCATTCCACATCTACTCTATCCGGTGATCACCGACATCAAGAAGGCAGCGGGCATGCTCAACTGGGCGGTGCGCGAGATGGAGCGCCGATATGAGCTGCTGGAGAAGAATGGCTGCCGCGACATCTACTCCTACCGGACACGCGCCACAGAGGAGGGCCTGGAACAGCTTCCCTTCATCGTCATCGTCGTAGACGAGCTGGCGGATCTCATGATGCAGCTTGCCGCCGAGGTGGAGCAGACGATCTGCCGCCTGGCGCAGCTCGCGCGCGCGACCGGCATCCACCTGGTGATCGCCACGCAGCGGCCCTCCGTGGACGTGATCACCGGCCTGATCAAAGCGAACATCCCCTCGCGCATCGCCTTTGCCGTCTCCTCGCACATCGATAGCCGCACCATCCTCGATAAGCGTGGCGCCGAACGCCTCCTGGGCCGGGGCGACATGCTCTTCGAGCCGATTGGAGCCTCGAAGCCGGTGCGCATTCAGGGGGCTTACGTCAGCGAGCGCGAAATCGAGACACTCGTCGAGTATCTCCGCCGCCAGGCAACCCCGGTCTACACCGCGGAGCCGGTGGAGGCCCCGAGCGCCGGCGGCAACGGCCACGCTGGAGGGGGAGACACGGATGGCGCCGAGGACAGCCTCTTCGAGGACGCGGTTCGCCTCGTGGTGACCACCCGCCGGGCTTCCACCTCGATGTTGCAGCGCAAGTTCTCCATCGGCTACACCCGCGCGGCGCGCCTCATCGACATCATGGAGGAGCGCGGGATCGTCAGCGCCCTGGATGGCGCCAAGCCGCGCGAGGTGCTCGCCAGCCGCGAGCAGATCGAGCAGTTCTTCCGCTCGCCACTGAATGCGCCCCCCGAGGAGGCGGGCGATTCCGAGGATGAGAGCCCCTTCGCCTGACGAAAACGCCCGCACTTGCGGCAAACTGCCACGGAGCGCCGGGCGAGGGGCAAGCTGCCCAAGAACGGCACACTCTCCGGCGGTCGCCGGCGTGCGCGAGCCACCGTGGTGCCTCCATCCTTCCTGCCTGACACGACCTCCCTTCCCCCACTCCTCCAGCCGTCACCGCGGGTTTCATTCCGAGCCAGCCGGGGAAAGGCCGGACGCGAAGCGAGTCTCCGGAGTCATCCGAGCAGAAGCGGCACACCAGAGCATGAGGCTGAAGGCGGAGCACCGCGCCGGAGCATGCACCGCGATGGCCGCTCCGACGCGCCGGCTTCAAGGGGGAGAGCGTTATGGATTCGGATCGAGAGCAGGCAAAGGGACGCATCGAACGCACATTCGTAGGCGATGCGCCCACTGGCGAGAATGTGGTGGACACGACGGGCCCAGATGCCGTTCCCGGCATGGATGTTGGCGCTAGCGAACTGCCCACCCGTGGTGACCTCGGCTTCCCCGGATCGCCCAACGAGGATCTGGAGGAGACAGGCAAGGGGCCCATCGATGTCGGCGCCGAGCGCCCGCGCGACATGGAGGAGGACAGCCCGCGCTGAGCCCGAAGCGAGCAGGACCCAGGGAGCCAGAACCATGAGATGAACCGCCCCGGGCGATGATCCCGCACCTGTGATGTCGATGCCGCGAACAGGGGTAGACGTCGCGCGTGGGTGACGTGGGCATACCCGCGTAGCCATCCCCAGCCCGGCAGGGCTTTGCCCACAAGCAGCGCCGTGTTTACGCCCGCGCGTCGCTCGCGCGCGTCCATACCGCGCGGGTGTTTGCGCACGCGCCACCACACGCCGCGTTGTCGTTTCAGCTGGCCGGATGAGTGTCTTGACACGCGATCAAATCCGGTGCTATAGTGACCGGTGAAGGAGTCGAAGCATGAAGATCGCCAGTGACATCACACGGCTGACAGGCGGTACGCCGCTCGTCCGGCTGAACCGCGTCGTAGAAGGCGCCGGGGCCACAGTCGTCGCGAAGTTGGAGATGTTCAATCCCTGCTCCAGCATCAAGGATCGCATCGGTGTCTCCATCATCGACGCGGCGGAAGCAGCGGGTCTGATCAACGCCGACACGATTCTGATCGAACCGACCTCCGGCAACACGGGGATTGCCTTGGCGTCTGTCTGCGCTGCTCGTGGCTATAGGCTGGTGCTCGTCATGCCAGAGACGATGAGCCAGGAGCGCCGCTCGCTTCTGAAGATGCTGGGCGCGCAGTTGGTGCTCACTCCGGGAGCCGAGGGAATGGCGGGCGCCGTGCGCCGGGCCGAGGAGTTGGTCGCTGGAGGCCCCAACCGCTGGATGCCCCAGCAGTTCCGTAACCCTGCCAACCCGGAGGTCCACCGCCGCACCACCGCCGAGGAGATCTGGCGCGATACGGATGGCCAGGTAGATATCGTTGTCGGGGGGGTTGGCACCGGGGGTACCATCACAGGCGTTGCCGAGGCGCTCAAGCCACGCAAGCCCGAGCTGCGGATCGTGGCCGTCGAGCCGGCGGAGTCTCCGATGATTACCGAGGGGCGCCGCGGCCCTCACCCCATCCAGGGCATCGGCGCAGGCTTCATCCCAGAGGTGCTCCGCCTGGACCTCCTCGATGAGACGATCACGGTGAGCGGCGCGGATGCGCTCCAGATGACCCGCCGCCTTGCCCGAGAGGAGGGCATCCTCGCCGGGATCTCCTCCGGGGCCGCCGCCTGGGCCGCTGTGCGCGTGGCCGGCCGACCGGAAAACGCCGGGCGCATGATCGTGGTGGTCCTCCCCGATACGGGCGAGCGATACCTCTCCACCCAACTCTTCCAGGATCTCCCGGAGGGGTCCTACATCTGATGGCCCGGATTTATCTTGACTACGCTGCCACAACCCCGGTGGATCCGAAGGTCGTGGAGGCCATGCACCCCTACTGGGGGGAGGTCTTCGGGAATCCATCGAGCGCGCACGCTTTCGGCCGCGAGGCCCGTGCCGCGGTAGATACCGCGCGCGACACCATCGCCCGGTGCCTGGGCGCACGCTCGGACGAGGTCTTCTTTACCAGTGGTGGCACCGAGTCGATCAACCTCGCCATCCGGGGCGTGGTGGAGGCCAGCGAGCACCCCACACCCCATCTGATCACCTCGGCCATCGAGCACCATGCCGTGCTCGATACCTGCCGTTATCTGGAGAGACGGGGCGCGCGCCTCACCGTGCTCCCCGTAGACACAAACGGATTGGTGGATCCGGAGGCCGTCCGTGGCGCAATCACCCCGCAGACGGCCCTGGTCTCCATCATGCTCGCCAACAACGAGATCGGCACGCTGCAGCCGATAGTGGAGATTGCCGCTATCTGCCGGGAGGCGGGCGTCCCCTTCCACACCGATGCCGTGCAGGCCGCGGGCGCCATCCCGGTGGATGTGCGGGATCTGGGCGTCGATCTCCTCTCTCTTTCGGCGCACAAGTTCTATGGCCCCAAGGGGATGGGCGTGCTGTATGCCAGAAGGGGGACGCGCTGGCAGCCCCTCTTTCGCGGGGGCGGGCAGGAGCGCGGGCATCGCCCTGGGACCGAAAACGTCGCGGGCATCGTCGGCACGGCCACGGCGCTCGAGCAGGCGGTCGGCCTGCTTTCCACGGAGGCGGAGCGCATCCGAGCGCTTCGCGACCGGCTCATCGTCGGAGTCCAGTCGTCCGTGCCTCGCTGCCGGCTGAATGGACACCCGCTCCTGCGTCTCCCCAACAACGCGCACTTCAGCGTGGAGGGCGTCGAAAGCGAAGCCCTCCTCGTCAACCTGGACCTGCATGGGATCGCGGCCTCCGGTGGATCGGCGTGTCTGTCCGGCGCTATCGAGCCGTCCCATGTGCTTCAGGCGGTCGGCGTGCCGGCGGAGGCAGCCCGCGGATCGGTGCGCTTCAGCCTGGGTCGGGGCAACACCACGGAGGAGATAGATTGCGTCATCGCCCTCTTCGCCGAAACGGTGGAGCGCCTCCGGGGCCTCTCCGGCGCCGTGTGAGCCCCTTCCCGCGATGGGCGAAACCGGAGTCGCTCTCGGGGCCGTTCGCCGCCGGGCCGGCGGCTGACGTGACAGCACAAGGAGGGAGGCGCGAGGCTTCAGAGGAGGGCTCAATAGATCGGCGGCGCGTAGATGCTGAGCATGCGGAGGGGCTCACCGCCGCGGTTGCGCACATCGTGCCGCTCGCCGGCGGGGATGAGCACCACGTCGCCATCGTGGCACTCCATCACCTCATCCCCCACCTGCACCTCGCCCTCTCCCGAGGCGATGTAGAGGATCTGATCCCCCTCGTGCCCCTCGCTCAATCCGGTATCCGCGCCGGGCGGGAGCACGAAGACGGCTGCCTGCGACTGCTCTGTCTCCGCGACCACATCGAACGCTTTATCGCCGGAGGCCTCCAGACGCTCCGGCAAGCTGAATCGCTTCATTCGTTCCACCCAGGGAGTAGCATACCCACCTGCTCCCGCCGAGAAACGGGAGAGAGCGCGTCCGGCGCGCGTTTTCGTGCCACCCGGTCGGGAGGGAAAGACGCGGCCTCTCCCTCGCCGTGCCTTGCGCGCACCCCACAAGCCGCCATGGGTGTGTAGGATGCCGGCACCCGGGGAAAGACTCTCTCTCGGGGGTGCGACGCCGAGGAGATGCTGTGCTGGGTGGGATTGGTCTTGAGGTCACGGTTCTACTCCTCCTCATCCTGGCCAATGGGCTCTTTGCCGCAGCGGAGATGGCGCTGGTCTCGGCGCGGCGGGCCATTCTGGAACACCAGGCGGAGGAGGGAGACGCGGGCTCGGCAGCGGCGCTGGCGCTGATGGATGCGCCGAACGATTTTCTGGCGACGGTTCAGGTTGGAATCACGTTCATCAGCACCTTCGCCGGTGCGTTCGGCGGCGCCAGCGTGGTCCGCGCACTCGCGCCGTTGCTGGCGGATCTGCGGGTGCCCTTCATCACGCGCTACGCGGAGAGCATCGCCCTGGGCGTGGTGGTACTGATGATCACCTACCTCTCGCTGGTGATCGGCGAGCTGGTACCCAAGCGCCTGGCCTTGCGCCAGTCGGAACGCCTCGCACGACGCCTGGCGCGGCCGATGCGCTGGCTCTCCCGCGTCGCCCGGCCCATCGTGCATATCCTTGGCTCCTCTACCGATACCGTGCTCCGCGTCCTGGGGAGCCGCGAGCCCCAACACGAGGAGACGGCGACCCGCGAGATCGGCTACCTCCTGGAAACGGGGATGCGCCACGGCGAGATCGCGCCTGCGGAGGCCGAGCTAGTGGGAGAGGTCTTCCGCCTCGCCGAAACGCGCGCCCGTGACGCCATGACCCCCCGGCCCGATATCGTGGCGCTGCCGGAGACGGCAAGCATCAGCGAGGCACAGCGCCTCTCCCTCTCCTCCGGATATTCCCGCATCCCCATCTACCGCCATTCCATCGATGAGATCATCGGGTTCATCCACGCGCGGGATCTGCTGGAGGTCTGCCTGCGAGGAGAGCCGGCGGAGCTGTCAGCGATCCTGCGGAAACCACTCTTCGTGCCGGAGACGGCCCCCATCTCGACGCTTCTCCCCCGCCTTCGCGAGGAACGCACCCACCTCGCCGTGGTACTCGACGAGTTCGGGAGCACTGCCGGGATCATCACCCTGGAGGATGTGCTTGAGGAGCTCGTGGGGGAGATTCACGAGGAACATCGCCCCGAGGAGGCGGGGATTGTCCAGCGCACCGAAGCCTCATGGCTGGTGGATGGTACGGTGAGCCTGGAAGACCTACGCAACACGATCACGGTGAGCGAGTGGCCGGATCGCGAGCGCCTGGCCTACACGACGCTGGCGGGCTTCATTCTGGCGCGGCTCGGGCGCCTGCCCCGCCGCGGTGATGCTGTCGATTGGCAGGGCTACCGCTTCGAGGTAGTCGACATGGACCTAAGGCGGATCGACCAGGTGCTCATCACGCGCATTGATCAAGAGTGAGACGCCAAGATCCATCGCTCAAGAGAGGCACGGCCGGGCACCCTCTTCGTCTGCGCACCCATGCCCGTGATGGGGCCGAAGCGCGATGGGCCGCGGGCTACTCGCCTTCGAGAACGCCCGTATCATAGAGGGTATAGGTTCGCATGTTCGCCTTGGGCGGCGTCGCAATGATGGTGTACCCGTTCTGATCCGCCACCGACTTAAAGAGGTACTCGCTGGCAGCTTCTCGCTGGCCCTCCGAGACAGGGCTGCCGCCGAAACCCGCCAAGGCATCCAGGTCGCCATACCGCCTATGGCGCAGGAAGTAGGAGGCCTCTGCCTTCTGGAGGCTGCGCATCACCTGGAGGGCAGCGCCCTCCTTGGCGGCGCTCTTAGCGCGCAGCAAAGGCCGTATCGCCACGCTCGCGAGCACCGCGATAATGGCGATGACAATCAGCAACTCAACCATCGTGAAGCCCGCTTGGCATTCCTTCTCATCCACTGTCTGCTCATCTCCCTGTGCGTAGCTGACACCGCGTGAATACCACATGCCTATACCTACTATGGCGCGGATTCACGACGCCGCCTGCTCGCTCCTTCTTCCAGGCTACGCCGGTTGCGCGTGCCTCTTCACTACCCAGTGGCTCGTTCACCCAAACGGATCCAGGGCACGCCTCAGGGTCATTTCATTCAGCGGTCTCGGGGCCGCCCGGCGGTCAGCACGATGGTGACTGCCTGCTTGTACCGACCGGCGTACGTGCGGAGAGCCGCCGCGATGTTGTGTGCTCCGGCACGTCGCGCC
>DUUU01000296.1 GCA_012841485.1 Armatimonadota bacterium | reverse complement strand
TCCTCTTCACCGCGAAGGAGCAGGTTACGCTGGAGCGATCGCCCGTCGCCGAGCCGGGTCCGGGCGAGGTGCTGGTGCGCACGACCTGGACGCTGGTCAGCACAGGCACCGAGTGCATCTGCTACGGACAACTGTATGAGCCGGGCACGCACTGGGAGCGATACGCGCGCTACCCGATGGCCGCGGGCTACAGCCACGCCGGGGTGGTGGAGCGCATCGGGCCGGGCGTCACTGATCTCGCGCCGGGCGACCGCGTGGCGAGCTTCGCCAGCCACCGGCAATGGGTCTGCGCGCCCGCCGGGCAGTTCCTTCGCGTGCCGGAGGGGGTGAGCGACGAGGAGGCCACCTTCTACGCCCTCGCCACCGTGGCGCAAAATGCGGTCCGGCGGGCCGCGCACGAGATGGGCGACATTGTGGCGGTCATCGGCCTTGGCATTCTGGGGCAGCTCGTGGTGCAGTATGCGCGGGTGATGGGCGCGTGGGAGGTAATCGCGATCGATCCTTCGGAGACCCGGCTGGGCATGGCCGCCGCGCACGGCGCCACGCACACCCTTTGCTGTCGCGCCGATGCGGCACGTGATGCCATCGCCGAGATCACGCGCGGGCGCATGGCGGATGTCGTCTACGATGTGACCGGCTTCCCGGAGGCATTCGCGCCAGCGCAGAGACTCGCCCGGCGGTTCGGGCGCCTGGTCCTTCTGGGCGATTCCTGGGCGCCCTCGGAGCAGCGGCTCACTCAGGACTTCCTATGGCGCGGCCTCCAGGTGATCGGCGCCTTCAGCGGCGACCCGCCGGCAACCGCGGACGACCACCACTTCTGGACCCGCCCCCATATGTGCCAGCTCTTCTTCGACTATCTCCGTCGCGACCAGATGCGCGTGCGCGACCTGATCACCCACCGCTTCCATCCGGAGCAGGCCCCTGAGGTGTATGCCATGCTCCTGCGCGATCGTTCCTCCACCCTCGGCGTCCTCTTCGACTGGCGCGACGTCGCCTGAAAACCGCAACACGACGCCTGCCGCGCGGGGTTTTCGTTATCCTCAGATGAACGGAGGCAGCGGGGCAGTCGGGGCGGCTCCGACTGCCCCGCGTGTCCGGCCTACCAGGGCGCGTAGAAGCGCAGATCCTTCTTGGCGTTGATCGTGTTTCGGGGCACCCACTTCACATGCCCATCGGCGAAGCCAAGGTTGGCGCCATCCCCGTGGCGCGCGCTCAGTGCTTCGTACGTGTCGCACATCCGGGCCGCCGTCATGGCAAACTCATAGCCGCGATACCCTGCCGAGGCATCGCCATTGTAGGTATCGCCGAACAGAACGATCTCCGTCGGGTGCTCGAACTGCGAGAGTGCCACATCCACATCGGCCAGCGCCCAGTTGTAGCCCACGGACATGTAGCCCCGATCCGCTCCCGAAACCTCGGTGTAGCGGTGGTTCGCGGAGCTGGGGCACTTGTAGACCCCTGTGTTCTTCAGATAGGGGCTAAGCGCCCGCGACCAGAGGTAAGTGCTTACGGGGTCGCGGTAGATGGCACGCATCACCATCTCGTCATAGTCCTGCGCGTACTGCAGTTGGGCCATCGCGAGTTGCTTGATGTTGCTCTGGCAGTTGCTCTTCCGCGCGTTCTCCCGTGCCCGAGCAAAAACCGGGAAGAGGATCGCTGCCAATATGGCGATAATCGCGATAACAACAAGCAACTCGATCAGGGTGAACCCCCGCGCCCGCGGGCAACTTTGCCATGCTCTCATATTGGTTCCTCCATCGGCGGCCTGACGCCACGCTAGCTCCATCTCTTTCTACGCTGGATTAGCCGGCCCCTGCAGAGCACCTTGGTCCTTTCTCTGGGAAAGCACGCGCTTTTCCCGGATGGGAAGGGGGGCAGCCCGCAGAAGGAACCGTGCGCATAGGCAGGCCTTCCTATCGATGGAGGCCGATACCGCGCAGCCGCCATGCTGTTCGCGCTTCCTTGCGAACCTTCGCTCTCTCGCGCGCGTCGGAAGGAGTGGGGCGTCCGAATGCCAACTCTACCCGGGGAGGATCGCCCAGACGCATTGTTCCATGAAGACACTTGCATTGCTGTTACTCATCTCGGCTGGTTCGCTCGCGGTTACGGTAGAGCGCCCAGAGCTGAGAGCGGTCCGGCGCCGGCGCCGGCTTGCCTCGCTCGCGGTCGCGCTGCTCATCCTGGCCGCGCTGCTCTATCCGGACTATCTCCGCTGGCGCCGCGCGGGTTACGATCAGGGGGCGGTGGAACTGCTCCGGAGCCTGCACAAGGCCGAGGTGCAGCACCACAAGGCGCACGGCACCTATCTGCCGCTCGACAAGATGAAAGCCGCGGGCCTCTCTCCGGTGGAGGAGGGGGGTATCTTCGAGGGCTACTCCTACACCAGCAGCGCGAGCGACAAGGGGTATACCATCGTTGCCCGGCCGACGTGGCCCGATGGCCAGTCCTACACGCTTGATACCTCCGGCTACCTGAATCGGCCGGCGCCGGAAAAGCGCGCGAAGACGCCCGAGGAAAAGCTGGCGCTGGCGCGCGAAGCGGCGGAGAAGGCGCCCCAAGACGCGACAGCCTGGGTACGCCTCTCGGAGGCGCTCGCGGTGACGGGGCGCTATGCCGAGGCGCTTTCCGCCGCGCGCCGGGCCTGGAACCTGAACCCAACGGCGGCCCGGCGGGTTCTCTGCGATGCCCTCATCTACCGCGGGGGCGAGTTGCTGGAACTGGGGAAGCCGCGCGAGGCGCTCCCCTTGCTCGTGGAGAGCACGCGCCTGGAGGAAAACGACGCCGATGCTCTGGCGCTCCTGGGCGACGCCTACCGGGCGCTTGGACGCGAGACGGAGGCCCTCCAATCCTATCGCAAAGCTACCAGGAGCGGCCTCTCCAGCGCCCGTGCCTGGCTCGGCCTTGCCCAGATGCTGGAGGCGCGCGGCGAGGTGAAGGAAGCGGCTCAAGCCTACCTCTATGTGGTGGATATCGGCGATGAGACGCACGCACCGGATGCCTGGGTCCACGAGGCATCGACCGCGCTGAAGCGGATTCACGGGCGGGAAGACGCGCGGCAGCGGTGACGTGTGTTGCTAGACGGTGTTTGGCAAAAATGCTATAATGGCCTTGACAGTCCTATCGGTCTATCCACGGGCTACGGGCTGTTCCAACCAGACGGTGGCCGCCTCCTCCGCAGGCGCCCCGGCTTCCGACACTCGCAATACTTCATCTGAATAGGAGACAGCGGTGACCTTTCGTTCTCTACGTCTCTTCATGCTGGCAAGCGGCGCCGCTCTGGCATACCTGGCATTGGCCCTCGTGCCCGCAGCGCACGCGGGCCGAATCCTCG
>DUUU01000295.1 GCA_012841485.1 Armatimonadota bacterium | reverse complement strand
GGGATCTGCCCGCGCTGCGAGAGCAGTGCCGCGAGATCGATTGGGATATCGTCAACGGCCCGAAGGTAAACCAGCGCGGCTATTGGGCGTCTAGCCAGGCGGTGCTCATCTCCTCGCAGACGCGCCATCCCGACGAGGCGTGGCTCCTGTGCAAGGAGTTTTTTGGCCCGGAGTTCCAACGGAGCATGGCGCAACGCGGCCTCCCCACGAACCTGAAGATCGCGCGGGAGGTGATTGCGGCTAACCGCGAGCGCCCGGCAAACCTGGCCGCCCTTCTGAAGGGAAGCAATGCCCTCTATCCCTTCCCTCGGGTGGCGCACCTCTCGGAGCTGCTGCAGCATTGGTGGAACGCCAGCGAGAGTGTCAACTGCCTGCGCGCCACACCCGAAGTGGCCGTCGCACGCGCGGAAAGGGCGATCAATCGAGCAATCGCCCGGGGGAAGTAGCCGCATGAGGAAAAAGGGCACGTCAGTCAAGTGGCGGGAGAACGCAACGGCGCTGGCATTCCTAACGCCAAACCTGATCGGGTTCCTGATCTTCACCCTCCTGCCCGTGTTGGCCGGCTTTCTACTCAGCCTCTGCCATTGGGACCTTTTCCATCCCCCGCGCTTCGTGGGCCTGCGAAACTTCGTGGACCTGCTCGGGTGGTATACCGAGGAGGGCCAGGCTCATGCGAACGACCCGCGCTTCTGGAAGTACCTGGGCAACACGTTCTTCCTGATGATGGGCATTCCGATCAACATGACGGCATCGCTGCTGCTCGCGATGGTGCTCAACCAGAAGCTGGTCGGCCGCACGTTCTTCCGAACTCTCTTCTTCTTGCCCACCATCTGCATGGGCGTCGGGGTGATGCTCCTCTGGATGTGGATCCTCAACCCGGAGTTCGGCCTGCTGAACTACCTGCTCTCGCTGGTGAATATCCAGGGGCCCGCGTGGCTGAAAAGCTATGCCTGGGCCAAGCCATCCCTGATGATGATGCAGCTCTGGGTGGCGATGGGCGGCACAAGCATGATCCTGTATCTCGCCGGCCTGCAGGGGATCCCCCCGGAGCTGTACGAGGCCGCCGATGTGGATGGCGCGAGCGGCTGGGATCGCTTCCGGCACATCACTCTCCCGCTGCTAACGCCCACCACCTTCTTCATCTTCATCACCTCCGTCATCGGTGGCTTCCAGGGCGGCTTCGACGCGGCCTACATCATGACGCGCGGCGGCCCGGATGGCGCGACCACGACCATCAGCTACTACATCTTCAGCCACGCCTTCGAGTGGTTCAACATGGGCTACGCGGCCGCGATGGCGGTCGTCCTGTTCGGCCTGGTGCTGGTCGTCACTCTCATCAACTGGAGATACGGGGGAAAGCGGATACACTATGTCTAGTCTCTCGCGCACCGGTTCCCGGCGCCTGGCGCATGGGCTCTCCTATCTCTTCCTGATCGTGGTGGGCATCAGCATGGTCGTGCCTCTCCTGTGGATGCTCTCGACCTCGCTGAAGTCTCCCACCGCCGACGTCCTCGACCCGGCTCAATGGCTTCCGAACCGCCTGCACTGGGAGAACTACCACAAGGTGTGGGTGGAGATCGATTTCGCGCGCGCGCTGATCAACAGCGCCTTCGTCACCATCGCGGTCACCACCGGCCAGGTGTTTACCAGTTCGCTCGCCGCTTTCGCGTTCGCGCGCCTGCACTTCTTCGGGCGCGACAAAATCTTCCTCGGCTACCTCGCCACGCTGATGGTCCCCTCCACCGTGACGATGATCCCGGTCTTCATCCTGTTGCGCGAGCTACGCTGGATCAACACCTACTATGCCCTGATCATCCCCGCGATGTTCAGCGCCTACGGCACCTTCCTGCTCCGGCAGTTCTTCCTCAGCATCCCGCGCGACCTGGAGGACGCGGCGGTAATCGACGGCTGCTCCTCCTTCGGCATCTACCGGAATGTGATTCTTCCGCTCTCTAAGCCGGCGCTCTCGGCCCTCGCCATCCTCACCTTTATCGGCTCGTGGCGCAGCTTCATGTGGCCGCTCATCGTGACGCACGAGAAGGAGATGTTCACGCTTCCGGTGGCTCTCGCATCGTTCCAGGAGATGTTCACCGTTCAGTGGACGCTGCTGATGGCCGGCTCCGTGATCATGATCCTCCCGATGCTCCTCGTCTTCATGGTCGGCCAGCGCTTCTTCATCGAGGGAATCCGCGTTGGCGCGGTGAAGGGATAGCACGCGTCTACTTGCCGGCGCTCTCTCCCTGGAGCGCATCCTGCCGCTCGATGGCCGGCAGGCGAACCATCGTGCCCAGGAGCAGGCCCAGGTAGACCATGGTACGATACTCCGTGAGCTGCTGGTCGCCGTAAGAGACAAGCATCTGCATGCAGACGAGAAGCGTCACCAGCAGGGCGACCGCCTTGAAGTAGGGCGTCTGCAGCGTGCGTACCAGGCGGGTGCCATGGGCAACGGCAAAGGCGACGAAGAACCAGAACGCGCCAAAGGTCAGGAGCCCCCCCATCGACCAGAGCCACAGGATCTGGTTGTGGGCGATGTAGTGCGCCAGGGGAGAGCTGCTGACCGCGAGATCGGTGGCCATCGTCTTGCCCGACTCATCGACGATGGTGCCGCGTCCGTAGACGAAGAGATGGCCGAACCCCATGCCGGTGAGCGGGTTCTGGCGGATCCGGGAGGTGAGGATCTCATTCTCCACCAACCGGTAGAGGTTCGATGTCTCCATGCGCCCCACATCGCCCGAGACGAAAAGCGACCGGACGAGGCCCACGGGAAGCGCCATGGTCGAGGTGCTGTTCCAGAACGCCACCGTATAGACCAGCAGGAGCGGCAAAGCCAGGAAGCCGGCGATCAGGAGCTGGCGTGCGCGGCGCCAGTCCACGATCATCAGGAGGTAGGGAATGGCGCAGATCAGGGCCACCATCGCCGCGCGCCGCTTGGCGGCAATGAAAGCGATGACGAAGAGGGGGAGCAGCACGGCGAGAGTCCGGCGTTGCGCCGGTTCGGCCCGGTAGATCTGCAGCACCATCCAGAAGAGGAGCATCGAGGCAAAGAAGATCCCCTCCTCATGCGTCGTCACCGAGTCGACGCTCTCCAGGCTGAACTTGAAGATGACGCCCAGATGGTACAAGGCCATCAGCGCGCGGAAGAGGAGCGCGCCGATGATCGTCCAGAAGAGGGCGCGCACCTGCGACCGGCTCTCCATCATGTGCGCCGCCAGGAGGTAGACGATGATGAGCTGGAAAAGCCCCCGCGTGGACCAGAGCGCAATCTTCCACAGCCCGCCCGTGGCCACACCGCGCATCACCGCGGCAACCAGCGCGAGGCCCAGAACAGCCAGTGGAAGCGCCATCGCGCCCCCTCGCCACTGGAGCGTGCCCTCCTTCAGCCTGCGCACGCCCCAGCTCAGCCAGCACGTGACCAGCATCACCTCCATAAAGTTGAGGTAGAGGCCCGGCAGGCGAGCGACGCTGTTCAGGTTGACGAAGAAATGGGTTTTTTCGGTAAAGGGATCGAGCTCTATCGGGCCGTTCGTCGAGATACCGATCTGGTCCAGGCCGAGCGTCAGGGCGAGGGCCACCATCAGCCCGACAAAGGGGCGGGCGATGCAGAGCGCCAGCAGTGCCAGCGCGGCCGCCGCCTCGAAGGCGAGCAGGGGTACCCATCGGATGCAGAAGAGACCGAAAAGCAGGCTAAGCGCGGCGGCAAGCAGATGCCACGTGCCCTCGTCGATCCGGCGCGCCGGCCGCACGTTCTCGTCCCAGATGGTCTCACTCATTCTCGTCTCTCCAACCCCGGCCCTGCCTCCCGCGTTTGGGGCCAGAACACGTGCCGCCGACCCGGGCCCACGGCTCTCCTCACACTAGGCGATTTTGCCCTTGCCAGGCCCGATCAAATTCCCCTTTTTCCCTGGCTGGCGTGCCGCGCCCGCGAAGCCGAGCTCCACAAGCGCCATCACCAGGAGAGTGGTGCCAGCCACCTGGCATATCTGCTCCACCGCCGGCTCGTAAGCCCGAATTCCGAGGGCCACCGGCTTGCCGTAGAGGATGGAGCACTCGATCACCTCAAGCACGATGGACGCGCCCCAGAGAGCAACGCCCCACAAGGCCAAATTGCGGCTGTGATGGTGGTCGCCAAGCACCTGCCGGGCGAACACCACCAGGAAGATCGCGAACCCGAGGATCGCCGGCGCAAAGACCTCCGTCCAGTTCAGCTCCATCCCCATCAGCTTGCCCGCAGGCAGCAGGTTGCGAACCGCACCCTCGATATCCTGACGCATGCGCGCCACGCTGTCCGCCGACATGATCAGCGTGACCAGCGCGAGGCAAGGCCACCCCCAGCGGACGATGCGGCTGCCGCCCCCGGCGCCTCTGCCGGCCAGGAGAACCGCCCCGAGGCTCAAGAGGAGGAGCTGGGCGCTCAGCCACCACTTGCCAAGCGAGCCGGGCTTGTCCATATCCAACAGGCGCGCGATCGTGTTCAGCGGCGGATGCCACCCGGCCGCCATCGCCACATTCGTCACTAGAAAGAAGGCGTTGATGCCCCACAGGCCGATATAGAACCACTTCGCCTGCTCGCGCGAGAGCGAGAGCTCCCACGGGCCAGAGGATGGTTTTCGCATGGTGTTCCCTCCGTTCCCCGCCCTCTCGGGTCGGTGCTGGTGCCTGCACATGCCATGCCGAAACCCCGCGGGCTCCGTAGCGGATCGCCTACTCCTCCCAGGAATCCATCAAGCCCAGCACGAGCACCAGCTCCGCGTTCAGGTTGATCGCCGGCTCGTTCACGGTCCAGTTGTTGGGATCATCGGCGTAA
The DNA here is from genome assembly GCA_012841485.1 of Armatimonadota bacterium. Next base: position 1,076 of record DUUU01000295.1, on the reverse strand, counting down.
TCGGTCGCCGGGAACTCGGAGAGCGGCTTCGCCTGCCGGTGATTAGGTCCCCCCACCAGCAGCCCCGGAAGTGCTGGTTGACCGCGCGTCAGGATGGACGGGGCATGGTGTGGACGGCGAACGCACCGCTCGCCCACGCCCGTCACGAAGGAGATTCCCAGGGCATTGCGTCCCAAGACGTAATGGACCTGGTCGCGCCCCGCCTGAATCAGCACGCGCTCCTGAGCATACCTGTCTGCTTCCAGAAGGAGGAGCGCGTAGGTGAGTGCCGTGCCGTTCGATCCCCAATAGTAGTCCCGAGGAGTGAGGACCACTCCCAGCGGGTGCCGGGCACACCGGGCGGCAAGGCTCCGGCCGAAGGAGACCAGGTCGCGCTGGATCCGCTTGCGCAGCGGGTCCTCTTTGCGAACCCGCTTCTCCCGCAGGAAGGAGAGGAGGGCGACATTGGCGACATCACCCCACGAGCCCGCATAGGTGAACGCGGGCCGGCGCGGCTCCGCGAGCTCCCGGATGCGCTGCAACGCGGCCGCGTCTCCGGTGGTTCGGTAGATCTCCACCGCCGCCCAAAGCCGCTCATCGCGGTCGTCCTTATCGCCGTACTCCCCGGTGTTCACGCCCTGGGGGTTGCGGAAGAGGAGCGGCTCCGGGTGCGCTTCCAGCCATCGCCAGGCGTGTTTCGCGGCATCGAGGCAGCGCCTGGCGAAGTCGGCATCCACGGGCGCATACACGCGCGCCGCTATCGCCATGACAGCCGCTAGATCGCCTGTCGCAGTCGAAGAGAGGGGGAAGAGATACCGCTGCGAGCGATCCCCTTCCGGCGGGAGGACCCCCGGATGCTTGACCGCCGTCAGCTTGTGATACGCGGCGCCATCTGACGCCTGCATCGTGAGCAGCCACTCTAGCTCGCAACGTGTGACCTGGAGGAGAGCGCGCGCCAGATCGCCCTTGCGGCGCTCGGCGAGAGTGAGGAGCAGGCCGGCGGAATAGGCCCCGTTCACCGTGTATTTGCCGTAGTCGCCCGCATCATGCCAGCCGCCCACGGAGGGGATCCGACGGTTCCGCTCCTCCCAGAGCGT
>DUUU01000294.1 GCA_012841485.1 Armatimonadota bacterium | reverse complement strand
GGGAGTTTCGCGCCAAGATCAACCTGCACCAACGCCAGGAGATGTACAAGCGTGCGACCGATCGCGACCCGATGCGAGACTACGACGAAGGCCGGGTGAAGTTTGACTGGCCGCCCGATGACGTGGTCTATTTCCAGGCGGTCCTGCGCGACTACCTGGCACACCGCCCGGAGGCGTCGCTCTTCGAGAGCGACGCGCTCCTGGAGAAGATCAAGCGCCTCCCAACCTCGCTCCCACAAGCGGATGCCCGGCTAAAATGACCTATCCGGGGCAGTGTAATCGGAAGGGCCTGTGTCACAGCGCGTCACAGCTGGCGGGTGGTCGCACGGGCCACGCCCGGGTGAGCACAGGCCCCTCGTGTATCGCGCGGGGATCAATCCCCAGGCTGCTTGCGGGCGAAGCCCTGCCGGGCTGGGCCAGCATGCACGCGCAGGCAAGGCGGGCGGGCTTTGGGAGGGGGCGTCGCGCGGGTGTTGGTGCCCGCGCGACACAGGCCCCCCTTCATGCGTTCAGCCGGCTAGGCCGGTGAGCCCAGCTTGGCGCGGTACTCGGGAATCTCTTCCTCCAGCACGCGCGTGAGTTGGGCGATCTTCCACTCCAGGTGGGCGCGATCCGTCATGTACTCCATGCTCGGCTCCCACCCCAGGCGCGAGTCCGCCTCGACCAGCGGGATGGTGTCGCGCGCGTTGGCGAGCTCGGCCTGGCCCAGGCGGACCAGCTCATCGAGGAGGGCGCCCGCCTTCTGCGGGTCTTTTTCCTCGAGTGCTGCCTGCTTGAGCTGCCACCACCGCTTGGTGTTGATCGTGGTCTGGACGCAGTTGCGAATGAAGCGGCCCAGACCAAGCATGCGCTCGGCATCCTCGCGCTTGCGCTCCGGCGTCACCGCGACCGCCTGCTCGAGCAAGGCGAGGCCCTCTTCCCATCGCGTGCGCATCCGCTCCAGGAGGAAGATCTCCGTGGGGAGGTCTTCCGGCTTGTGTGGGCGGTAGTTCGTGGTGAGGATCCGGGCGCCAAAGTGGGCATAGGGCGCGGACGGGAAGGGCTCCTTCTCCTCGAGGAAGAGCAGGGGGTAGGATGGCCCGACGCGGAAGGGGCCATACTGGTCTTCGTTGGTAGGCACGTAGTCGCGGAAAGCCTCGCTCCATGCCTGCCACGCCTTCACCGCCAGGGGCGCGCCCTCCTGCCCGAAATCACGCCGGGCGATCCGCTCGGCCATCTCCTCGGTGGTGGGGGTTGGCGCCCAGAAGGCCCACTTTGCCAATTCGTTCACGAACGAAGGCCACCAGCCATAGTGGTGCGACTCCATCAGTCCGACGAGGCCCCACTTCTCACGCGCCTCATGAAGCCCCCGGTAGCGCCGCGCCCACTGGAATGGGATCGGCTCGTAGGGAATCACCCCGATGTCCCAAGAGAGCCCCGCCGTGTTGCTCATCGTGTAGAGGGGAATGCCTCGCTCGTGCGCCGTCTGCGCCTCGGACCGGAAATACTTGCCCGGCCCCTCGAACGACGCGGTGTAGTCCACGCAGCGCGTGACGATCCCCTCCTTGACCACGTTCTCGAACATCTCGAAGGTGGCTTGCAGCGAAATATCGGTGGGGAGCGAGCGAATCAGCGCCAGCCGATCCTCCTCGGGCGCCCATCCCCAGTTGTAGGTCCAGAAGACGATATCGAGGTCCGGGTTGTACTTTCGGAGGACGCTCTTCACCATGTCGAGCCACTGGGGATAGTCGGTGCAGGGCCACCATCCGGGGCTCGGGCGGGAATCCGGCTTGGCGTCGGGCGGCGGATCCTTGCGGATCCACCCGCGGGTGCGCGGGTCTTTGCTCGGGAACTCGCACGACTCGCCCACGAAGACGAGTCCCTTCGCCCGCGGACACGAGCGGATAAGCTCGCCATACGTGCTCTCGTAATACTCGAGCGCCTCGGGAGCATCGGGATGGACGCGGCTGATCAGGTAGCTGTAGAGGTAAACATCGATTCCGTACGCCGCGGCGCGATCGATGAGGTTGTTGATATCGAGGTGGCCCGTGGTGGTCGTGTTCGGGCCCTTGACGAAGACCAGGATCGCATCCATTCCGGCATGCGCGATGGCGTTGAGGTGTTGGTCCGGGAACTGGTCGATGCCCCAGCCGGAGTGAACCATGCGCGGGGAGAAGAGCGGCGCGCGTACCGCATCCATCTTCGCCAGGAAAGGGGCCTCGCGCAAGTTCATCAGATCCTCGAGGTGGTAGCACCCCTGGGCCGTGCCGCGCTCGTCACAGCCGCACACCGTGATGGAATCGGGCTCGACCAGGATGCGGTAGCCACGCGCGACCGATAGCTCTTTGCCGAGGTCGGGAGAATCCGCCTTCGTGGTGAGCCGGATCGTGCGCCCCTTCCCGGCGCGCTCATCCCGAACCAGCAGCGTGGAGATCCCCATGCTCGTGAAAAGATAGTCCTGGAAATCTTTCGCCACGCCAACGAGGTACTCCGAGGCATTGGGCGCAACGGCAATGCGCCAGCCTTCCTCGATGACAGTCTCGCCCTGCTCCGGGCGCCGATCCGGGTCGCGTCTTCCCGGCCCATGGACGATATTCAATCTCTGTCTGAACTGGTAGTTGCGCTCTGCCATCTACTCTCCTCACAAGGGCCAATCGTCGATGCGGCGGGATGTGGCCGCCTCCGACCGCTCCCTCCCGCCCATCCGATGACTGGCCACGGAACCCAGGGCAAGGCCCTTTTCCGGCAGGCCGGTCCCTTCGCACTGGCTGTGAGTTCGGCTGCCGCCGCCGGGTTCCTGCCGGGGCCTGCTCTCTGGCGACAACGCGGGCCCCTTTGCGCTGGGAGAGGACGCCCAGCGCGCGGCAGGAGTCGAGGGAGAGGGGCACGAATGCCCTGGCAGTGGAACCGGGTGGATGAGGCCCGCCGCCTTCTGGGCAACACGGCGAGAGCGTGCGCGTTCCAGCGCCGCGCCGAGCGGGGCGTTTCGATCTGCATGGCCGGGTGGCGCCTGTCACCAGGCCTGGGGGATAGCTGCCGGCTGTCTGGCAGACGCGCCCGTGGGGGAGAAGGGGACGATGGTGAACTGGGTCGGGTACGCGGTGCTCTCGGCCGTCTTCGCAGGCTTGACGGCGTTGCTTGCGAAGCTGGGCGTGGCCAATGTGCCATCCAACCTGGCGATGTTCATCCGTACGGTGGTGGTGGTGGTTTTCGCGGGTGGGATTGCCGTTGCCACCGGCGATGTGGGCTACTTCGGCAAGCTCTCCTCGCGCAACTGGACCTTTCTGGTGCTCTCTGGCATCGCTACCGGGCTCTCCTGGATCTTCTACTTCGCCGCTCTCAAATATGGGCCGGTCTCACGCGTCGCCCCGATTGACAAGCTCAGCTTCGTCCTGGCGATGGCCCTGGGGGTGTTCGTCCT
>DUUU01000293.1 GCA_012841485.1 Armatimonadota bacterium | reverse complement strand
TCCTCTTGCCGCCCGCCTGGATCTAGCGTGCCAGCAGGTAGTAGGCCGTGCCCCCCGGATCGAGGGTGACCCGGAAGCGCGTGCTTCCCGCCGCGCGCTTCGCCGCGACCGGGAAGGGCCGGGGCATATCGATATCGGCGACGCGCGTAAATGAGCCGCGCACCACGACGTCGCCCGTAGTCGGGGCGTCGGGGCTGGCATTCAGCGCGCACAGGAGGTAACGGTCATCCGGGAGCGCGCGCAGGAGCAGCTCCAGGGTCGTTCCGGGCGCCTCGGCGGCGGGCACGGCATGCGCTCGCACGCGCTCCGCCAGGGCATCGCGCGTCTTCAGGCCGGCCAGCGAGCTCGGAAGCAGCAGCAGCGAGCCCTTCCCCACCTTTGCCTCTACCCAGCCGCGCTCGTTGACCGGCGCTCCGTAGCTGAACCGCCAGGCCTCACCCGGCTTGCTCTCGCGCCGGGCCGAAAGCCCCGCCGCGGCAAGCAGCGAGCCATCGGGCCGGCCAAGCTGATCATACAGCCCGGGCGCTCCCGAGGCGATAACGACGCCGCCAGCCCGGAGAAACTCGACGAGCTGCTGGGTGAACGCGCGCTCGAGGTGGCAGGCCACCGGCAGGATTACAACGTCGAAGCCAGAGAGCTTCACCTTGCCCTCGGCGAACCAGGTATCGGGGAAGACCTCGTAGAGCTGGTTGCGCGGGAAGAGAAGCCGGTGCCAGGCCAGCCACTCGTTCAGCACCTCCGAGCGGGGGCCCTGCGCGAGCATCTCGGCGTAAGGCTGCACGAGGAGCACCCGCGAGGGCACGATCTCGCTCGCAAGGAGCAGCGACTGCACCCGATCCACCTTCCGCTTCTCCACGGGGAAGCCGGGAGCACTGTAACGGAACGTGGTCAGGTCGTAAATTGGCGTGAACCAGTTGCCATTGTAGCTCTTCAGGTAGGGCGCCGAGGTGTAGGCGTACCACCAGGTCTGCGTGCAATGGCCCCAAACCGCGTGCCGGTAGAGATAGCGGCGCATCTGCGCACGCATCACCCGCTCCTCATGCATGCGCTGAGGATGGTCCTCCTGGCATCCCCAGAAGTTCTCGTAGAGGCCCATCGGCTTCTTCGTCACGCGCTGCAGCGAGGCCATCCAGACCTGGACGGGCATCGTGGTCCGGCCGCGGTTGTGGTAGCCGAGGATATCGACCGACTCCCAGATTCGGGGGCTCAGCACTCGGTCCAGCAGGCCACTGTGCTCGCCAAACACCGGCTTGGTGGGGTCCACAGCGGCGATGGTGTCGCGGATCCGCTTCAGGTAGTCCACATAGGCTTCGTGTGCCCAGCGCTGGCTTTCAAGAACGAGGGGCGCCGCGGCATCCCCCAGGGCGACCGGCTTCTCGGGCGCCGGCTTGATCTCCTCGAAGCTGCCATAGCGGGTGTTCCATGCCTGATTGAGCCGGTCGAGAGAGCCATAGCGCGCGCGAAGGTAATCGCGGAACGCCGCCTGGTGCGAGGGGTTATAGCCAATGCGCACCCCGCTGGCATACGGTCCGGCACACTCCCAGCTATCGATATAGAACTGATACTCCTTACGATCCTTGAAGAAGCGTGCCATCTGAGTGAGCACGTCCTCCATGTGCGCGCCGGCCTTGGGGTTGAGCCAGTTGAAGAGGGTGACACCGCTCTTGGGGCCCATCGGCTTCCCCTCGGCGTCCCACATGCGCAGGTCGGGGTCGTCGCCCTGGGCCTTCACGAACTCGGGGGCGAGGTAGCCCTTATCGTGCAGGCTGTAGTGCGTGATGAGAGAAGAGCGCCGGATGCCGACCTTCTGGAGCCTCTCCCACTGGTCCAGGTAGTTTTGCCAGCCAGCCACGCCTTTCTCGAAGGTAATGGGGTAGCCGGAGGTGAGCGTCTGGCAGTCGCCCATCTCGAGAAGCTCCTCCATGTCGTGGAAGGCCGGGTTGCTCCAGCGGTTCCAGAGGATGTAGCGCGGACGCTTCTTTTCCGCGTCCCACCAGGGCTGATCCGTCGGTGCTCGCGGCACGGTGGCCCATTTCGCCTCTCCCGGCGCCAGGCTGTCCAGGAAGCGCTGCAACCCCGCGTGACCGGCGGCGACCGCCTTCTCCAGGCGCTCCAGCCCTGGATCAAGCTTGGTCACGAGGTCCGCCGCGGCATTGGCCACGTAGAGCCGGCCATACAGCTGCTGGAGCCGGTCGAGATCCGCGAGCGCCGCGTCCAGCGCCTTTCCCTGCGCGCCAAGGGCGTCCTGCGAGCGGCCCCGGTAGAGGAGGGCGCGCCGGGCCCGCGAGAGATCTTCCTGCCAGAAGGCGATCTTGAAGAGAAGCTGATTCCACCGCTTCGCCCGCGGCAGGAAGGGCGAGTCCGTCTCCTTCAGCTTGTTGAACGCATCGAGCGGCACCGGGCCCAGGGTGACCTCGTCCGGATCATAGTCATACATCGAGGGGTAAGTGCGCTCCCCCTTGGGAATGGCCCGGATCGAGAGGTCGGAGATCCAGAAGGTGCCGGTGGCCTCGCGCACCCAGAAGCCGACGGTGGCAGAGGCCGTGCGCTCCGGCGGCATGATGCGGTAGCGCTTCAGCGTCCATTCCCCCTCGGTCTGGGTGGCATAGGGATAGATATCATCGCCGGTGAGCCATTTCCCCGCCGCATCTCGGAAGATGATGCGCAGATCCGCGCGCGCGTCGGCAGCCACGCTCTCGGTGCGCCACCAGGCATCGATCACATAGCGCTCGCCCGGCTTCAGGCGGCCGGTCTCGGTCATCACCATCACATTCCCGGAGGGGTTGCGCGCCTCGATTCGCAGGGAGGGCTTGCCGGCGTGCCCCACCGCCTGGTCGAGCGACCAGGGATGCTCCGTGGCACTCGCCCAGGCCGTCCATCCCTTCAACCCCTCGGAGAAACCGAAGTTGGGAATCAACGGCTCTTGAGCGCGCGCGCTTGCCATCGCGAGCCCGCAGGCGCACGCGAGCAGAAAGGGGAAGATGCGTCTCATCATCAATCACCTATTCTATCAGGTTACAGTCCCAGGCATCCCGCCTGACGCCCCGCCAGACGGGGCTGCTGCCACTCCGAGGGGCAGATTGCCCCCCAAGGCCGCGCCGCCCGAAAGGCCGGGCCGCACCCTTGTTTCCTATCTACATACGGCGATCCGGCCGTATCTCCTGCCCGGCGCCGCCGGGTACCGCGCGGGTGAGCACCGGCCCCTCGTATATCGCGCGGGCATAGACAACCCCGCCTCCGGCCCGTTCATCTGTGGTCTCGATGCCGGCGCGAGGCAGGGGGTAGAAGCACCCCCTAAGAGAGCGAGGGCAGCCGCCCCGATCTGCCTCATCTCGGAGTCCCGGGCCGGCCTTTCTTCCTCTTGACATCGCGGCCGGTGGCATGATACTATACCAATGGTCCACTCCTGTAAACCTGTGGTATCATCCCGTGAGCAGAGGGGGCGCTCCACATGTTGGATCCTGGGAGCAAAGCCGGGCAGGTAGCAGCGACGATCCGGTCGCGGATTCTCTCGGGGGTGTATGCGCCCGGGAGCTTTTTGCCGGCCGAGCGCGTCTTGGCGGAGGATCTGGGAGTCGCCCGAAACACCGTTCGCGCAGCGCTGGACTCTCTGGCACGAGATGGCTTCGTCCGGCATGAGGAGCGACGAGGGACGGTGGTGAATAGCGCCTTTGGCGGCGGAACGGACGCCACGTTCCTGCTGGTATCGCCGACGCTGGAAGAGCATTCCCCCTCCCTGCTAACGCCCGAAGCGATGGCGCTCATCGGCAACACGCTCTGTGCCTGCAGCGGCTCCAACATTCAGTTCCATTTCCAGGCGATGCCGCCGGAGGGCGCGCGCGAGTTGGTGCGCATCGTCCACGGTGCCCGGTTGGCCGGTGTGCTCCTGGTCGAGTGTTCAGAGCCGGCGGTTCTGGAAGCATTGCACGATGAGGGCATCCCGCACGTTGTCATCAACCAGGAGCAGGATATGCCTGGGCCGGCGACGCGCGTCGATTTCTGGCAGATCGGTCGGCATGCCGCCGAATTCCTGCTCGATCTGGGGCACCGGCGGTTGGGGGTGCTCTCGGGACCAAGTGACCGTCACCTCTATGGGCGCATGGTGGCCGGCTTCCGAGACCGGCTGGCTGAAGCGGGAGGCAGCCTCCGCCCGGAGCACGTGGCCCACGTGAAATCATGCAGCGAGGCGGCGCGAAGCGCCGCGCTTCAACTCCTCTCGCGCCCTGACCGGCCCACGGCGGTCTTCTGCACTCGCGATGTGCGCGCTTATGGCGCCTACCTGGCCGCACGGGATCTTGGCCTGCGAGTGCCCGAGGATCTCTCGCTCGTCGGCTACGACGATATCACGTGGCCCGGCGAGGGCCGGCAGTTCCTCACGACGTTCCCAGAGCCGGCGCGTGAACTGGGCACGTCCGCTATCCACATGCTGATCTCCTGGATTCGCACCGGGATCGTCCCGGAAGACGTGATCATCTGCCCGGAGCTGGTGATCCGACGAAGCGCTGCCCCATGCAGCGAGGAAGGTGATGCAGACGATGGCAACCGGTGAAAGTGAAGTGCTCGCGCTGTTTGGCGGGCCGAAGGCCGTACAGTCCAATCCCGGCGACATGTTCGATTGGCCGATCGTCACGAAGGAGGACGAAGAGGCCATTCTAGATGTTCTGCACCGGAGGGCAATGTCGGGAACCGACATCACCCAGCTCTTCGAGAAGGAGTTCGCGGAGTGGCAGGGGACGCAGTATGCCCTTGGCTTCAGCTCCGGCACCGCGGCGCTCCAGGCGGCGATGTATGCCTGTGGCGTGGGCGTCGGCGACGAGATCATCTGCCCCAGTCTCACGTACTGGGCCTCCTGTCTTCAGGTCTATTCCCTGGGCGGCACCGTCGTCTTTGCCGAGGTTGACCCGCAGACTCTCTGCATCGACCCGGCCGATATCGAGCGCCGCATCACCGAGCGCACGAAGGCAATCGTGGCAGTTCACTACCTCGGCTACCCGGCGGATATGGATCCGATCCTGGAGATCGCGCGCAAGCACGGCGTGAAGGTGATCGAAGACGTCTCCCATGCCCAGGGCGGGCTCTACAAGGGGCGCAAGGTGGGCACCCTCGGCGATGTGGCGGCCATGTCGCTGATGAGCGGTAAGTCGCTCGCCGTCGGCGAAGCCGGCATCCTGGCGACCAACGACCTGGAGCTCTACGAGCGGGCGATGTCGCTCGGGCATTACGAGCGCTTTGGGGCCAACATTCAGACGGAGTCCCTGAAGCCGCACGTTGGCCTCCCGCTGGGCGGCTACAAGTACCGGATGCATCAGATGAGCTCGGCGATGGGGCGCGTGCAGCTCCGGCACTATGACGAGCGCATGGCGGAGATCCAGAAGTCGATGAACTACTTCTGGGATTGCCTGGAGGGCGTGCCCGGTGTCAAGGCGCACCGGCCTCCAAAGGGGAGTGGCAGTACGATGGGTGGCTGGTACGCCGCGCATGGCCTTTACTGCCCCGAAGAGCTGGGCGGGCTCTCCGTGACGCGCTTCTGCCAGGCGGTGAGCGCCGAAGGCTGCGGTATTCACCCGGGCGCCAACAAGCCGCTGCATTCGCATGCCGTCTTCAATGAGACGGATATCTACGGGCACGGCAAGCCAACGCGCATTGCCAATTCCAACCGCGATCTGCGCCAGCCAACCGGAAGCCTCCCGGTGACCGAGCAGATGCCCACGCGCTGCTACTCGATCCCGTGGTTCAAGCACTATCGCCCACAGATCATCGAGGAGTACGCGCTTGCTTTCCGGAAGGTCGCGGAGAACTACGAGCGGTTGCTGGAAGATGATCCGGGGAATGCCGAGGGCCTGGGGGGCTGGCACTTCTTCCGGCATCGGTAGGCTGTGTGTTCAGAGTTCAGCGTTCAAGATTCAGGCCCGGACTTCCGGCGATGTCACGGGGGGCGCCGGCCATTCCCATACACACTGCGTTGCCGCGCCCGGTCGGGCGCGGCGACGCAACACCCAGAGCAAGCCGTTCCCCCCGGGGCATGTTCCGGCCTGAATCTGGAAGGAGCTCAAGATGGCCATCGAACAGATGACATACGACACCGAATCGGTCATCCATCGGGCCGAGGCCATGGGCCTCGACACACGCATGCTATACGAAGCAGTCATCGAGCTAGCAGGAGAGGGCCTACTCACCGCGCGCTGCATCAACGCGGGCGCATCCGTCCTCCTCAATCAGCTCGGGTTGCCCGAGTACTTCTTCCGTAACATCTCGAAGGACGCACTCAAGCAGGTGCTGCGCACCGTCGCGAACAACGTCTCCGTCATCGATGAGCGAGTCGTTCTGCGCGGGGAGGTTTCTGAGGCGCGCCTGGCTTTCGACAGCGGAATGCAGATCCGCATCGCCACGCCGAAGAACCGCGACCGCATGGAGAGAGTGCTCAACGACGTCATGCATGGAAATCGGGTGCATTACTACTATAGCCTGGAGCACTCCTACTATACCTACATCATCCATCCGGAGCAGCCCCCAGAGGAGAGCGAGCTCGGGGAGGATGCATCGCCCTTTGCCTTCACGCGCGTGCCCGCGACGCCGCGCAGCACTCAGAGGCGCTACGAGTCGTTTCTGAGCCGCTGCCAGCACAGCGCGGTGCCCCTGGTCGAGGTGTCGCCCTCTGCGAATACCGACGAAACGCGCGTGATGTTCCGCGACGACTCCACGCAGTCGCCGCTCCCGGTGATTCGTCGCATGCTCGAAGACCTGGGGATCTGTCTGAACCGCGCCTACTGGGAGACCTACCGGGGATCGACCGGGCGGGTGGAATCGATCTGCTCGCTGTACCTCGCCGGGAGACCCGAGGAGGGCGCGCTCAGCCAGGCGGTTACGAACCTGCGCGGGCTCCTCGCCACCCCAACCGGCGAGCTCGACCGCGCGTATGTCTCCGGCGAGCTGGGCTTCGAGGAGTATCTCTTCGCCACCCTGGCGCATTCCTTCGTCCATACCTTCATCCACAAGGGGCTCGCATCCGACCAGCGCATCGTCGGGAGCTTGCCGAAGGAGCTGCGCGATGCCTTCGTGCGCCGCGTCTTCGACTCGGACCGCAGTGAGTACTCCCGGCGGGTGATCCTCGAGGCCATCCATCAGGCGCCGGATCTGGTCAAATGGCTCTACCGCCTCTTCGATGGGCGCTTCAACCCCAAGCGAGAGGAGCGCCTGAGCCAGGAGGAGCTAGACAAGGAGCTCTCGGCCTTCCAGGAGCAGGCTGCGGTCCGCTTCGCGGATGACCGCACCGCCTTCGATCTCTTCCAGTTCATGACGCGCCTAATAACCGACGTCCTGAAGACGAACTTCTACCAGGAGGTCAAGCGTTCGCATGCCTTCCGCCTCGCTCCTTCCGTGCTGGATCCACTCGTCTTCTCGGGGCCGGTCCACGGCATCTTCCTGGTCATTGGCTTCTACGCCACGGGCACGCACATGCGGGCGGCCGATGTCGCGCGCGGGGGCGTGCGCCTCATCCGCGTCACCCCCAGCAACTACGAGGACGAGCTCGACGCCATGCCGCTGCTCAACTATGCCCTCGGGCCGGTTGCCCAGCGCCTGAAACATAAGGATATCGCTGAAAGCGGCGCCAAGGGTGTCATCGTGCCCCGACCTTGCTACGCGCGCGATGGCCTCAACGCCATGCTCGACTTCACGGAGGGCATCCTCGACCTGGTGCTCCCCTCGGAAGAGCGGGTGGATTACCTGGGGCAGCCGGAGATGGTCTTCTTCGGGCCGGATGAAGGAACCGCCGGGTTCATGGATGCCGTCGCGGCCCGAGCACGCGAGCGTGGCTATCGCTACTGGCGAACGCTGACTACCGGCAAGAGCATCGGCATCCCCCACGACACCTACGGGCGACTGCGCGATGGCCGCGTCTTCGGTCTGGTTGGGAAGGGCGACGCGGGCACGGAGCTGCAGGTGGAGGGAACCCCGGTGTTCACCACCACCGATATGGAGCAGATCTACCGCGAGATTGGCGAGGAGATCGACACCAGCGGCATGACTACCACGGGCGTCATGGCGACGCTGCGCACCATGCTCGAGCATATCGGCCTGGCGGAGACAGACGCCAACCTGATGATGACCGGCGGTCCTGATGGCGACCTGGGCGGCAACCAGATCCAGTCGTTCAAGGGGCGGATCTGCCTGGTGGTCGATGGCGGATCGATCCTCTTCGACCCGGATGGATTGGACCGCGCGGAGCTGATGCGGATCGCCTTCGCGCGGCACACGCGGCCGCGCCGCGACAGCATGGCCTATCCAGTGGAGAAGCTGGGGCCCCGGGGCTTCCGAGTGCCGCGCGCTGCCGGACACTTCACTCTGCCCGATGGCACCGAGGTGCCCGATGGCGCCTTCTTCCACCGCAACTTCCTGACCAACCCGGAGTCTCGCCGCTACATCGAGGCGGCGCGCATCCAGGTCTTTGTACCATGCGGCGGCATGAAGGACACGATCAACGGCGAGAACGTGCGTGCGTTCCTGGCCAACTTCCGGGAGCTGCGCACCATCGTCGAGGGAGCAAACGTCTTCTTCGATGAGACGGCACGCGACGTGATCGCGCGCGAGAGCCCCATTCTCCAGATCAAGGACTCGACAGCCAACAAGGGCGGAGTGACTTGTAGCGCCATCGCGGAGGTCCTCACCACCTTCCTACTTGGCGACCGCTATGAGAAGATGCTGGTGGAAAACCCCAGCCTGCGCTCGGATCTGATCCGGTCGGTGTTCGATCTGATCACCCAGAACGCCGTCGCCGAGACGCGCGGGCTCCTGGCCCTGCACAAGGCGACCGGCGAACCGCTGCACGCTCTCTCCATCCGTACCAGCCTGGAGATCCTATCCCTCCAGGAGAAGCTGGCCACCCGGTTGGAAGAGCTGCTGACCGACGAGGAGATCCTCCACGGCGTCATCCGGGCCTATGTGCCTCGGGTGTTGCTGGACCAGCTGGGGGCGAAGCGAATCTTGAGCGTCCTCGAGAGGCCGGAGCTGCAGCCCTATCGTGACGCCATCGTTACAAAGAAGATCGCGTCGATGGCGCTCTACCGCCACGCGGCGGAGTGGGAGCCCTTCCAGCGCCGGCTGGAGCAAGACCCGGCCGGCACCATTCGAGAGCTAATCCGCGGCTAGGCAGCCCCGGCAAGGGTAGATCCCGCCGCGGCCGGTGGGCCGGGAAAGACCGGCCTGCCGGCCACGGCGACGCCTTCTGCCCTCGTGCGGCCGCTGGCTGTTTGACCGCGGGTGCATCCCATAGGAGTAACACCAATGACGAAGGTGAAAACGGGTATCATCGGAGTTGGCTTCATTGGCGAAGAGCACCTGAAGGCGCTGCGAGCGCACGAGAGCGTCGAGGTCATCGGCATCGCCGACCAAAGCACCGATCTGGCCGCTGCCCGGTCGCGGCAGTATGGCATTCCTTTCTACACGAACCCAATCGCGCTGATGGAAGAGGCGCGCCCCGACTACGTCACGATCTGCACGCCTCACTTCAGTCACACCAGCTTCGCCATCGAGGCGATGCGCCGCGGGATCCACGCCCTGGTAGAGAAGCCGCTCACCGTCTCCGCGTCCGCCGCCGATGAATGCCTCCGGGTGATGCGCGAGACGGGCATGAAGCTGGGCGTCGGCTACCTCCAGCGCCTCCGCACCGCGCACCAAAAGTTCTTCGATCTGGTGCAATCGGGATTCGTGGGCCGCATCCAGCGCGTCACCATGGTGCGCACCGCGTGGTTCCGCAGTATGGCCTACTACCGCTCTAACCCCTGGCGGGGCACCTGGAAGGGCGAAGGCGGGGGCATCCTGGTCAACCAGGCACCCCATGATCTCGATCTCCTCGTGTGGACGGCCGGGCTTCCCAGCGAGGTGCTGGTGGAGATGGGCACGCTCGGACACGATATCGAGGTAGAGGACGATGTCTGCGCCGTGCTCAAGTGGGCGAATGGCGCGACAGGCACGCTTCACGTGTCGACGAACGAGGCGCCCGGGCGCAGTTTCTATGAGATCGCCGGCACGAAGGGCACGCTCCGCCTGGAAGATGGCTGCGTCATGGCCACGGCACTCGCGGTCGACTCGCATGAGTTCTCCGAGACTACCGAGGAGCGCATGGCCCCCCCGCCAACCGGGGGCGAGATGCTCTTCCGCCAGCCGCCAGAGCCGTTTGAGTTCAGCACGCTCAGCGGGATGCACGCCAATTTCGCGGCCGCTCTGCGCGAGGGCGCGCCCCTCGTCTGCTCTGCCGAGGAAGCCCTGCAGGAGGTGGAACTCGCCAACGCCATGCTCATCTCGGGAGTGATGCGCCGCTGGATCCAGGTGCCGGTCGACCGCGCCGAGTACGACCGTGCCCTCGAGGATCTGATGGCCATCCGGTCTCTTGAAGCCTACAAAGCGAAGCGCGCCGGACACTGAACCGCCCCAGGCCACCCGCAGGCGATCCTGGGTTGGGAGCAGTCTCACAGCTCGGCCCATTTCCCCCTCCCCGCGCGCGGGGAGGGGGCTT
>DUUU01000292.1 GCA_012841485.1 Armatimonadota bacterium | reverse complement strand
CGCGCCCGGCCGACACGGTGATCCTCTTACCGGCCTTCCGCGAAGAGCGGCGCTAAATCGCCCGGATCGACCTCCTCCAGCGTCCGCACCACCCGATCTGCCCCCGCGAGCCGTGCCGGCGGGTAATAGGTGGCAATCGCCAGACAGCGCATGCCGGCCCCACGCGCGGCCGTGATCCCATGCAACGAGTCCTCAATCACCAGGCACTCCTCCGGGGCGATGCTGGTTCCCCGCGCGTCGTTTAGCTGTGCGAGAGCCACCCGGAAGCACTGGGGATCCGGCTTGCCCAGCTGGTAATCCTCGGCGGTGACGACGGCGGAGAAGGCTTCGCGCAGCCCAAGGCGCGCGAGTATGGGCTCGATATCGCGGCGCAGACCGCCCGAGCCAAGCGCCACGGGTGCCCGCTCCGCGGCGCGACGGATGAAGCGCTGCACGCCGGGCACGGGCTGCACCTGGTCACGAATCGCTTCGTAGTAATCGGACTTGCGTTCGACGAGCGCGTGCAGCCGGTCTTCTCCGGCATCCTGGCCCGCGCGCGCCAGCGCGACCGCAAAGCAATCGCGGTCGTTCATCGCGAGGTACGAGGCCTGGTACTGCTCCCACGTCATGTGGATCCCTTCCTCGGCCAGCACCCGCTGGAACGCGCTGAAGTGAACCGGCTCGCTGTTCACGATCACGCCGTCAAAATCGAAGATGAAAGCTCTGAGCACATGCGCCTCCCTCGAGGGACAGATAGTCGCGGCTTCAAAAGCATGTTCGCCACTTCGAGAGAGCACTCCTGCCCATATCGCGTGGGAACCCACCTCCCCCGGCGCCTGGGAAGGGAACTCTGCCCCCCTCCGCGTTGTCCTATGGAGATAGGACGGCGCCCCTGCAGGCGGTTGTTCGCGTTTACACGGGGGCACTGCCATGCTATAATCATAGAGGACGATTCCACAATTGCGGTGAGGGAGGTACGATGATAAGGAATCTGTTCCGTTGGAGTAAGGACGAGATCGCGATGGAGATTCGCGGTCTCTATCTCGACGGGGAGGAACTAAACTACACTTCAGTTGAGAAGAACCATCTGGCGCTCTTGCGCGCGGCGTGCCGCTATTTCGGCTCTTGGAAAGACGCCGTGGAATTTGCCGGGCTCGACTACAGCAAGATCCGCAAGTATAAGGCGTGGACCAAGGCGAAGATTATTGAGCGCATCCAGGAACTGCACCGACAGGAAGTCGATCTGAGCTGGCGCAACGTCAGCACCAAGGTGGATCCGGCACTCGCGGCCGCGGCCGTGCGCGCCAACCGCTTCGGGTCGTGGCGAGCCGCACTGGAGGCTGCCGGCCTGAACTACGATGAGATCCGGCGATACCGCGAATGGGACGAGTCGCTGGTGATCGACGAGGTGCGTGAGCTGGCTGAGGCAGGAGAGCCGCTCAACTCGCGCGATGTCCAGGAGCACACGCCCCCGCTCTTTCACGCGGCGCGGCGGCGCTTCGACAACTGGGACAGCACCCTGGAGGCCGCCGGCCTGGATGCCGACCGCATTCGGAAGCGGCCCCGCAGTCGTGAGACCAGCGCGTCCTGCCGCTGATAACGATGGCATCATCTCTGTTTTTGGGCGGGAACCCCTTGGTTCCCGCCCCTTTTTTGAGTTCGATCCACCCGCTCGTCAAGTAGCCGGACGCTCTGTGGAACCGCGCCCGCGAGCCAGGCATCTCGACGGGATCCCGCGGACCGACCGCCTCTCGCTCGCCTGCTGGCATCCCGAAGGCCGGCAGTGCGACACCCGATACGAAAACACGAGGTACGAATTTGAGGACCAACCCCTTCTCTCTCTTCTTCGTAGTGACCGCCCTGGGCATCATGCGGTTCTCGGCGGCAGCCGCCGCCACCACGCCCCCGGCCCCACCGCCAATCCGCGTCGTTGTCCGCGCCTTCGACAACCTGAATGAGGAGCCGTCCCTGAAAAGGCTGGAGCTGCGCGACCACCTGGCCCGCCTGGTGGAGGAGGATCTGCGCGCACTCCCCTACATTCAGATCCTCCCGCGCCCGAAGCCAGGCTTCCTCTCGCGGAATGCCGAGTTCATCGTGCGTGGCGACTACCTCACCCTGGCGAATGGGCGCTCTCGCCTAAGCGCGCGCCTCCTTGGCCGTGATGGCAGCGCCGTGGCCACGTGGTCGGAGGAGGCAGCAAGTTGGCGCGCCCTGACGAGCCAGCGCCATGACACCGATCCAGAGGAGGCGTCTGGCAGGCAGCGGTCACCCGTGAGGGCGTTGACGGCGAGGATCGCCCAGGAGTTGCTGCGTCAGTACACGCTGCGCCAGCTCGATGCGCTTCGTGGATCGCCACACGCCGTAGTCGCGTCCATTCGCCTGGAGCCAAGAAAAGAGGCCTATCTGAATGGCGAGCGGGTCTCCATCATCATCACCCCCGAGGAGGCCTGCCATGTGACGGCGCTTCATGTGCGCGCGGGCAATGACGTGCGCCTGATCTGCCCGGCGCCCGACCAGGAGGACGGCGCCGCCAGAGCGAAGAGAGAGTACGTCGTGGGTGGACGGGCATTGCCGATCCAGTCGATCCAGCCGTGGGGCGCCGAGGAGAGCCGGGTGCTGATCTTCCTCACTCGCGAGCCGCTGGTGCTCTCGCCGGAGCGACGCAACGCGCGCGCGCCCGAAGAGCAGCTCCGCCTGCTCCAGGCCCTCGTCGAGGCGCTGAACGCCCTTCCGGCGGATCGGTGGTCGGATCGTGAGATGGCGCTGCGCATCCTGACGCCCTCCCCCTAGCCGGATGAGACGCCACGCCGGGCGCGGCGGGGTGAAGAGGGAGAACCGCCGCGGGCAACATGAAGGAGCGCAAGGTGAATCGGAGGACTGGTTTGTCTCCTCAGCGAATGAGTCGAGGGAACAGGCAGAGAGCGGAGCGCGCCATGGAACGGTCTTGCGGCCCGTCTCATCGAGGATCTCTGCCCATCCACTTGCGCATTCGGTCCCGCGGGACCATCGGAATCCCCCTACTGTGCGCGCTGCTGCTCCTTGCCTGGGGCGGCATGGCGCGCGCTGAACAGGCAGATCCGGCGCAGCCGCCCGCGGCAGCTCAGGATGCCCCGCCTGCCAATGCCGAGACGCCACCGGTTGCCACAGAGGAGCCGCCTGTCGGAGAAGAGCAAAAGCCCGCGGATGGAGAGGCCGCGCCGGCCGCGCCGGCCCCCGAGCCGAAGCCGGAGTACCAACCGGGCCCGCCGCTGGCCCTCACCGGCCTCGGCCCGCTTGAGATCCTGGCGCGCGACTACGAGGAGAGCGTGCGCTACTATATCGAGCTCCTTGGCTTCCGCGAGGAGGATGCGTCCGGAGGCGTGGGGGAACGCCGGTGCATGCTCGTTTCGGGCCCGGTGCGCATCACCTTGAGGGAGCAGGCCGGCAAGGTGATCCGGCCGAAACGCCCGCCGTGGCTGGGGATCTACCCAACGCCCCTGAGCGAGGTGACCGCGGAGGCCGCCGGCCTGAAGAAGGCGAAGGGCGTCGTGGTGGATGACCTGGTGCCCCAGGGCCCCGCCGGGATCGCGGGCATCCTGAAGGGCGACATCCTCCTTGCCATCGAGGGAAAAGAGGTTGCCTCGCCCGAGGAGCTGACTGCCACCGTTCGCAGCTTCCCCGCCGGCAAGAAGGCATTGGTCACACTGTGGCGAGAAGGGAAGAAGCGCGATCTGGCGGTGGAGCTTTCGGCCTCGCCCTTCCCCGAGCAACTGGGCCCCCTCGCCATTCGCCTGCAGGTGCGTGATCTGGACGGTTACTATCGCGAGGCGCTCCGCCGCAACCTCCGCCTCTACGCCGAACCGCGCGAGATTGCCGGTGGCACCCGGGTCCTGGAGCTCGTGGACCCCAACGACCTCCTGATCGTCCTGGAGGAATCCCGATCCGAGGGCAAGGCGCCCGCCCCGAGCACGCCTCCGGTGGCGCCTGAGAGAGACGCACAGCAGCAAGCGCCCGGCGCGACCGACCCCTGAGCCACTGCACGCTCGCCTGTCCTCAGCGGATCCTTTCCACCTGCACGTGAGGCAGCAGGCGGTGGATCTCCTTGGGGTGGCTCAACTCGGTTCCCGGGGTCATGACTGCCGCGGCGCCCGCGGCGGTGCCCCACCGCAGCGCATCCTCCAGCGATTCTCCACGGGCAAGCGCCAGGGCAAGCGCGCCTACCATGGAGTCGCCAGCGCCCACCGCGCTCACCGGCTCGACGTGGGGCGAGCGCACGCGCCAGGTGTGGCCCTCGCCAGCCGCGACCCCTCCTTGCTCTCCGAGGGAGACCACGACCACCTCCGCCGCCTTCCCAACCAGCTCTTCGGTGGCGGCGATGAACTCCTCCAGGTTGCGCAGGCGCTCGCCGACCAACTCGGCGATCTCGAACTCGTTCGGTTTGATCAGGTAGGGCAGCGCGCGAACGCCGCACCGGAGCGGGTCGCCATCGGCATCGAGGATGGTACGCACGCCTCTTGCCTTGAACGCGGAGATCAGAGTCTCGTACACCTCGGGGAGCACCCCCTGGGGAAGGCTGCCGCCCACGACGAAGAAGGCGGGATCAGGCGCCGCGTCCAGGCGCTGGTAGAGCGTCTCCAGCTCATCGGCGCTCACCTGCGGCCCAGGGAGGTTGAGCCGGGTCTGCGTGCCATCCGAGAGATCGGTGATGATCGTGTTGATGCGCGTATCCCCGCCCACCTCCACGAGGTTGAGGGCAACGCCCTCGCGCTCCAGCGCCTCGCGCACCAGCTGGCCTGGCGCGCCTCCGACCAGGACGTAGGCCGTCGTGTCGCCTCCGAGACGGTGGATAATACGTGAGACATTGACCCCCTTGCCGCCCGGATCGCGCCAGAAGGCAGTAGGCCGGTTGGTGCGGCCCTTCCTCCAACGGGCTACGCTCACGCTGTGGTCAACGGAGGGGTTGAGCGTCACTGTCAGGATCATCGTACCTCTCCCCATGGCCCTTCACCGCACCCGGACAGGGGCCCTGGCCGTCTCGCGCGAGTTCGAGATCTCCAGCCCGAAGAGGCCGGGCGCTACCCACTTTCGAATCTCCTCGGCAATCAACACGGTGGAGGAGACCAGCACCACGATGCCCCACTGGCCCAGGGTGAGGGGCACCGTTCGGAGCGCGGTCTGGAGAAACCCGATGTGAATCGCGGCGATGAGCAGCGTTGCTGAAAAGAGGACTCCCCAGGTGACCCACCGGTTGCTCCAGAGGCCGATACGGAAGACCGAATCGGTGAGCGAGCGCGTGTTGTAGATGTTGAAGAGCTGGAAGACAGACATGGTCGCGAACGCCACGGTGCGCGCCTGCGCGAGGTCACCATGCACCCACGTCCAGAGAAAGGTGCCGATGGTACCCGCCGCCATGAAGAGGGCAACAAAGGCGATGCGGAAGACGAGCGCGCGCGCGATGATCGGCGCGTTCGTCGGGCGCGGCGGCTCATCGAGAACGCGGCCATGCGGCGGCTCCTGGCTCAGCGCGACGGTTGGCGCGCCATCGGTGACCAGGTTGATCCAGAGGAGCTGCAGTGG
>DUUU01000291.1 GCA_012841485.1 Armatimonadota bacterium | reverse complement strand
GGCACTCGCCGCAAGAGATGAACGGCTCCAGCGCGACGGCAGCGCCCACCTTCAGATGCGAGACGCCCTCGCCCACCGCCTCGACCGTGCCGGCGACCTCATGCCCCGGCACGACCGGAGGTTGCGGCCAGCGGTTCTGGAACGAATGCAGGTCGCTGCCGCACACGCCGCAGGCGCGCACGCGCACGACCGCCTCGCCTGGTCCCGGAACGCGCGCCGGCGCCTCTTCCAGGCGGATCTGCCCTTTTCCGTTGTAGAACGCAGCTCTACCCATCAGATCACACTCCCCAGGATCGTATTCGACACTCCCCATTCAAACCCCGCCAGAGTGCCCGGATACGGGCAGGCGACAGGCACTTTGATCCGCGTCTCTGCCTGCGGGAGCCGGGGTCTGCCCCCGCAGGCGGGCGGGAGTACCTAGCTCCTGGCAAGAGCGAGGGTGTTCTTGAGCGTCTCGGCCGGATCGGCGAGGGGGTGGTACTCCAGACCGATGTAGCCCTGGTAGCCCGTGGCTTCAATCGCCTGGAAAACGTTGCGATAGTTGATCTCGCCGGTGCCCGGCTCGTTGCGGCCGGGGTTGTCGGCCACATGGAAGTGACCGATGAGGTCGATGCCGTCGCGGATGTTGGCGATCAAGTTCCCCTCGGTGATCTGCTGGTGGTAGATATCGAAGAGGAGCTTCACATTCGGGCTGCCCACCTCCCGGAGGATCTCGAAGCCCTCGGCGGAGGTGGCCAGATAGTAGCCTCTATGGTTCACCAGGACGTTGAGCGGCTCGAGGACCAGCGTAATCCCCTCGCGCTCGGCGATGGGCGCGCCTTCTTTCAGGGCGGTGACGATGTTGGCATGCTGCTCGGAGCGCGGCTTGCCGGGGATCTCCTGGCCGGTGGTGACGATCAGCGTCCGCGTGCCCAGCCGGTGCGCGGCCTCGCACGACGCCTTCAGGCCCTCGACGAAAGTGGCGGCGCTGCCGTCGGCGACCAGCGGGCCGCGGGTGTCGCACGAGCAGCCTGCAATGGCGATGCCGGCGGCCTCCTTCGCCTTGATCACGGCCTCGAGGTCCTTGTCGGCCCAGCGCCAGAACTCGCACGCGGGCAGACCGCACTCGGCGACTCTCCCGATGCGGTCCGGGAAGGGGAGGTCTCGAAAGATCATCTCGATGCAGGCGGAGAGCTTCAGCATAGCGATCCCTCTTTTCCAGAGAAACGGTGATAGGCACGCCAACCCGCGCAGATCAGGTGGCGTGCCGCCTGGGACAGGATTCCCAGGGGGCGCCGATCTTCCTCTTTGGCGCTCTGCTGTTGACACCCCCCGGTGCGTCTGTTATCATACCAGACGGTTGCTGTTGGGAGGAGCAACGGGATGATCCGCGACATCTTCACCTATCGGGGGAAAGAGGGCTACTGGCTGTGGGTTCTCCACCGTGCCACGGGTGTGGGCATCTTCCTCTTCCTGGCGATCCACATCGTGGATACCCTGCTCGTCTTCTGGCCCAGCCTGTATGATGCGGTGACCGGCCTCTACCGGCACCCGCTCTTCCGCGTGGGCGAGATCCTCCTGGTCGGCATGGTCCTCTTCCACGCCGTGAATGGCCTGCGCATCCTCACGATCGACCTGTGGGAAGCCTCGACGCGGCACCGGCGAGAGCTTCTCTACGCAACGCTGGCGCTCCTGGCGGTGCTCCTTATTCCAGCGTTTCTCCTGATGGTGCGAGAGATTATCACCTGAGTGGGAGGGTGTGATGGCGCTAGGCAAACAGCAGGTCGCGGAACAGTCTCGGCCCACGGGCAGCTTCGAGCTCCTCTCGTGGTACTTCATGCGCATCTCGGGGATTGTACTGCTCTTCCTCATCCTGGGCCACCTCGCGGTGATGCACATCTTTGGGAGCGTGGAGGATGTGAGCGCCGCCTTCGTGGCCGAGCGCCTGGCCAATCCCCTCTGGCGCGTGTATGACCTGACGATGGTGATCCTCGCGCTGCTCCATGGCGGCAACGGCGTGCGCTGGATGATCGATGACTATGTGCATAGCGACCGGTGGCGCCTGATCGCCTTCTCCACGCTCTATACGACCCTCTTCGTGCTGCTCGTGGTGGGCTCGCTCATCCTCCTGACCTTCCAGGTACCTGGCTCGCCCGCGGCCAGCAGCTTCAGCGCAATGCGCTGAACCGCCGGGTTCGCACCCATTCCGAGGGCGCGCGCGCCGTCGCGGAGGCATAGAGCGCCAGCTTCCAGACGCAGTAGCCGGGCGCGTAGAGGAGCGACCGCCAGACGCTGCGTGGAGCCTTGATCCGAACAAGCCCGACGAGGACGTGACCGCCGAGAGCGAACCCGATGCCGGCCGGCACCCACCAGGCCCCGCCCAGGCCCTGCAGCAGCGCCAGGAGGCCGAGCAGAAGGGTGCCGCCAACCAGGGCCGAAAGCGGGGGCACCAGGAGATCGACCGCCGCCTCCAGCGCCACCGGGTCGCGGTGCCGCAAGGCGTATCGAAGGAGCTGGGGAACCCACTTGCGCACGACAAGCAGCCGGCCAGCCTCCCAACGCAGGTTCTGCGACCGGCTTTCGCTGACCCCGGGCGGCATCTCGGCCCACACGCGCGCTTCAGGGACGAAGCGCGTGCGGATCCCATCCAGGAGCAGGCGCACGCCGTGCTCGGCATCCTCGGCCAGCGAGTAGGCGGCCCAGCCGTGCCGGCGAATCACGGCGGCCGGGAAGCACATGCCATTCCCCTTCAGCCCCGTCGAGCAACCGAGGGCGTTCTTGCCCAGGGGCCGCAGGTAGTTGACCAGCGCGAGCGCGGCAAAACGAATGGCGGCGCCAATCCCCTCGCCCGGGTTGAGCACGCTGTAGTGTGCCTGGAGCACCTCATCCTCGCGGGCCAGCGTCTCATCCATCACCCGCAGGAAAGCGGGATCCACGCGCGAGTCGGCGTCGAAGATCACGAAGGCGTCGTACTCCTCGCCCGTCTCCGCGATCCGCTCCAGGAGCCAGCGGAGCGCATAGCCCTTCCCCCGGTGTTCCCGATCCGCGCGCTCGTAGACGCGAGCACCGCGCGCGCGCGCCACCGCAGCCGTGGCATCGGTGCAGTTGTCAGCTACGACGAAGACCGAGTAGTGAGACGCGGAGTAGTCGAGCGCGGCCAGGCTGTCAAGAAGGCCATAGATCGTGGCCTCCTCGTTGTGCGCCGGCACCATCACGGCGAAGCGCGTGGCCGGGCCCGCCTCCCTCCGAGGGCGAGGCATGGCCCGGAAGCTTGCTGCTGTGAGGACCAGCAGATAGCCGGCCATGCCGGCCAGGAGGGTTGCCAGGATCCAGAAAAGCCCCTCGGTTGCCAGGTGCATCCCCACTCCCCCATCCTCATTCGCGACGGAACGGGTTCCATACGGCATACCGGCCCGGCCCGCCCAGGATCAACGCCACGGCGGCAGCGAGCAGGATCAGGGGAAACTCAACTCCCCCGGCCTGGTTGAAGAAGCCGTTCGCCCAATGCACCCTCCAGATCGCCACCAGCATGTTGATCGCGAAGAGGAAGGCGCCCACCTCCGTGGCCACCCCCAGGATCACCAGCAAGCCGCCGCCCAGCTCCGCCAGCATGGCGAGCCCTGCCCACAGCGGCGCCGGCTGAAAGCCCATCATCCCGATAGACTCGGTGAATCCGGCAGGCCCTGCTCCCCCGAACGCGCCGAACACCTTCTGGGCGCCATGGAGGAGCATGATCAGCCCCAAGGGGATCCGGATTGCCAGCGCCCCTAGGTCCCACGATTGCCACCCGAGCAGATTCCGTGTCGGCATCGGAAGCACTCTCCCGGGGGATGGCACAGGCAGGATACAGGCCAGATGGGATTTGGGGGGAGAGGTCTTCTGCCTCCGGGCCGGCAGCGACACCACGGATGGAAAGGCCGGGCGTGGATGGCCTAACCTCCGGCCCTACGCCGGCCCCAGGGAAGGGGAGCGACCGCGTCGGCGCCTCGAAGGACGCCGAAGGCGTCCAACAGTACAGCCCAGGGTCTCCTGACCCTGGGTCTCGTATCCGGGAAATACCTGGAACCCTGAAAGGATTCGACAATCCGTGGTAGCGGTTCTTACGACCTCTTCGCGGTCGAGGTTATTCTGCACGGCCCACCACCCAGAGCGCGGGCACCCTGGACTATGTTGTGCTCCCCCTTCAGGGCCGAGATCGGGCCGCTCGCGAGGCCGTGGTAGAAGAGGCCGAACAGGCCCGGCGTTCGAGCCGATAGTCTCTACACCCCGAGCCGCACCCCTTATCTCGGAAACCCAGCCGCGCGGGGCACCTGGAGGCGGATTCACGCCGGGGGGCGGGTGCTATGGGCGCCAGGTAAGCGCGTCGCTCAATTTCCAGGAAGAGTCGAAGAAGCCGGCACAGACGGCGGTTGGCGTCCGCGAGGGATCGGCCACATCCAAATCCTTGCGGAAGAAGATGAAGTCGGGGGCCAGGTCAAACTTGTGGTTGATGTCGAGGCCCTCTCCCCAGAATTCGCCGCTATAGACGCAGACGAGGCGCTCGGGCGCCAGCGGGTTGGGGTAGACCATGAGGAGCCCGAGGCCCTCGGCGGGCGTCTCCTTCTGGTCAACGCGGTAGCCGATGGGGGTAAGCTCCACCGGGAGGCGGTCGGCGATGCGCGCCAGGACGGCGTTCGTCCGGCGGTCGCCAAAGAGCACCAGGTTGTGGCTGCGCATCTCCTCCTCGGTGACCGCGATGTCGGGCTTCACCGGCGGGATTCCCTCGGCGAAAGCATACCACTCCCGGACCCAGCGATCGGCCCACTCGGAGAGCTGCCGCTGGTCGGCCGCGTCCCCCTGCGTGCCGGGAACCAGGAGGAAGGGCGCGAGGAACACCTCGCGGACGGGGCCACAGAGGCTCGCGCTCTTGACCAGGCCCGCAGCGGGCTTGGCAAGCTCGATGCGCAACGGCGCGCCCGGCTCCCACTCCGCGTGAGTTTCCCGGCGCCCGTTCACCGCGATGTGCAGCGGCTTGCCAGCTTGCAGCAGGCTCGCGGGTGGCCTCAGCGTGCATGCCGTGACGTTCTGCACCGAGAGCGTGATCCGGTTGCCGGCCTCCACGCGGGCCCGGATGCGCGCCGGCTTCCCCCATTCGACGATCCCCTCGATCTCCACCCAGTAGGCGCGGTGGTACTTGGGCGTGAACGTGGTATAGACCACCTCGCGCGGCTCGGGGTTGCGGCGGATCTTTTTGGCCCAATCGTATGCCTTGGCGTGCGCCTCGCGCTTCCAATAGATGTAGTGGTCATGGTCGCGCCACTCCTCGTAGGTAATGGGGCAGCCCAGTTCCTTCCACTTCGCAGCGAGACGCCGCGAATGCTCCGGGTTGGTGAGATAGTCGCGCTCGCCTTGTTGCAGATAGACCGGCAGGTTCTTCGCGTTTTCCGCGAGTGCCATCGGCACGTTCGGCTCCGCCGCGATCCGCTTGAACGCCGGCAGGTTGCCGGGATAGCGCTCTTCTACCACATAGGGGATGCTGCGCCCGCACATCGGCACCAGACCCGCGAAGAGATGGGGGTAGTGCAATCCGATCACGTAGGTGCCATAACCGCCCATCGATGGCCCGCCCATGAAGACTCGATCCGCGTCAATCGGGTAGCGGCGCGTGGTCTCCTGGAGCGCGGTCAACACGTCCTGCTCCCCGATCCCCTCGAAATCTGTGTTCTTGCGCCCGTGGGGCACGACAACGGCGAAGCCCTTCTCCTCCGAGAGCTCCCAGAACTCCTCGCTGGGAAGCCAGGGGTCGATCTTGCTCGTGCTGGGCACATAGCCATGGAGGTAGACCAGCAGCGGCCATCCCTCCTTGGGCGCCTTTGCTCTGGGAACGTAAACCCAGTAGGGCTGGGCCGAACCGTCCGCGGGCGAGAGGTAGGCACGCTCGACCAAACCCACGGCGCCCTCGTGGATCTCCTTGCCCTCGGAAAGCCGCTCTAGCGCGCGCTCAGCCTCCTCGAGCACCTCGGCCGCCTTGTCGGTCCCGCCCCACGCCGTGGCCAGGTACAGCTCCGCCTTTTCTACCTGCACC
This sequence comes from Armatimonadota bacterium, assembly GCA_012841485.1. Next base: position 5,663 of record DUUU01000291.1, on the reverse strand, counting down.
AGCGCGTAGGGAATGTTCGCTTCAAACGCCGCGGCGCGCGCGCTGGGGCCGGCCGCCTGCGCCCGATGGATGCGCGTGAGCACCTCGGCAGCGCGCCGGGAAAGCTCCTCCGCCCGAGGTGCAGGCCGCGAGCCGCGGTTACCTCCCTCCCGCGCCCCACGGGCACCCGGTCCGTACGCGCCGGCGAGCAGAAGCGTGATCGTGATGGAGAGGATGAGCGTTCGCATGCTCCCCTGGTTCGGAGGCAGGCCGCCGCTTTCCTGTTTGCCCACGGAGCATACGCCCCCTCCGAGCGTGTGTAGGGAAAACGCGCGTTTAGCAAGCACTCGATCAGGGAAGACTCCCTCTTAGGCAGGCGAGCCAGCGTCCCCCGGTGAGAGGGGCCATCACGAGGTGTGCTGTTCACACGCTCGCGCTCCCGCCCAGCGAATTGGATCCGGCTCCTTGGCGGAGGAAGTGGCAATGGCAGAGAAACGACGGCGGGAGATGACGCTCTCTCCCTTTTGGCTTCAAGCTTCGATCATCACCTTTGTAGTGGGTTTCACCATCCTGGGGATCCTGGCCTACCTCATCTATCGTGATCAGCCCCCTATTCCAGAGCGAGTGGTGGACCCGTCAGGCCAGGTGCTCTTCACCGGGGATGACATTCGGAGAGGCCAGGATGTCTTTCAAAAGTATGGCCTGATGCAGTATGGAACCCTCTACGGGCATGGCGCCTACCTCGGTCCGGATTTCACCGCAGATTACCTGCACCGGCAGGCGCTCTTGATGCTGGAGGTCTACCAGGACGACCTGGCGGCGAACGAGCGCGTGCGCAACGAGCTCCGCCGCAACACCTACGATCCCGCGTCCGAGACCGTGAGCTTCACGGCGGGGCAGGCCGAGGCGTATCGACGGCTCGTGCCCGTCTATGCCGAGGCGTTCCGCAACCCGCAGGCGGTAGGGCCGGTGCCGGCGGTCTACATCCGGGACGCGGAAGAGCTGAGGCAGCTTGCCGCCTTCTTTGCCTGGGCCGCCTGGACGACCACCGCCGAGCGCCCGGGGAAGACGTACTCCTACACGAACAACTGGCCGCCGGAGCCGCTGGCCGGGAACTTCCCCACTGCCGACGCGCTCGTCTGGAGCGCCCTCAGCATCATCGCGCTCCTCGGTGGCACCGGGCTCATCCTCTATCTCTTCGGGCGGTATGACTGGCTGGGGTGGCGCGCGGATGGGGATGGAGGCCTCCGCGTTCGGCCGCCCGGCGAGGTGGCAATCACGCCCGGACAGCGAGCAACGCGGTGGTATTTCCTGATCGTGGGGCTGCTTTTCCTCCTGCAGACGATGGTGGGAGGCCTAAACGCCCATTACCGCGCCGAGCCGGGCGGCTTCTACGGTATCGATCTGACGGCGTTCATCCCCTACATGGTGAGTCGCACCTGGCATGTGCAGCTTGCCCTCTTTTTCGTCTCCGCGGCCTACCTGGCCACCGGCATCTTCATCACGCCGTTCATCGCCGGTCACGAGCCGCGCGGGCAGGCCACCCTCGCCTATCTCCTGCTAGGCGCCGTCGCCGTGGTCGTGTTCGGCAGCCTGCTAGGAGAGGCCGCCGGCATGCATGGCCGTCTTCCGGGAGAGCTGTGGTACTGGATCGGCGCCCAGGGGTGGGAGTATCTCGATCTGGGGCGCCTGTGGCAGATTCTGCTCGTAGGTGGGCTCTTCATCTGGGCGGGCATCATCTATCGCGGCTTGCGCGGGCGATTGCAGGGCGAGCACGTGGGGAATATGCCCTATCTCTTTCTCTATGCCACGCTGGCGATCCCAACGTTCTACGCGGCGGGCCTTCTCGCCACGCGCCATGCCAGCTTCGTGGTGACCGACTTCTGGCGCTTCTGGGTGGTCCATCTCTGGGTGGAGGATTTCCTGGAGCTGTTCACCACGACGACGGTCGCCTACATCTTCGTGCTCCTCGGAATCGTGAGCAGGCCAACAGGCACGCGCGTCGTCTACCTGAGCATCCTCCTGTACTCCGTCGGAGGCGTGGTGGGCACGATGCACCACCTCTACTTCAGCGGGGCGCCCTCGGCACACATGGCGCTCGGCGCCTTCTTCTCCGCGATGGAGGTGATCCCGCTCACGCTCCTCACGCTGGAGGCCTATAGCTTCCTCCGCCTGGGGGCGCTGGAGACGCCTTTCACGCAGCGGTTCCCACACCGGTGGGCGGCCTGGGCACTCGTCTCCGTCGGTTTCTGGAACTTCCTGGGCGCGGGGGTGTTCGGTTTCCTCATCAACCTCCCGATTGTCAGCTACTATGAGATCGGCACCGCGCTCACCGCGAACCACGGGCACACGGCGATGTTTGGAGTCTACGGAATGCTGGCGGTGGGGCTCACGCTCTTCTGCCTACGCTACCTGGTGCCGCAGGAGCGCTGGAACGACCGCCTGGCCGCGATCTCCATCTGGTCGCTGAACATCGGTCTGGCGTGGATGGCGTTCTTCAACCTCTTCCCCATCGGCGTGCTCCAGCTTTACGATAGCTATCAGGTGGGCTATTGGCACGCGCGCGAGCTCGCCTTCGTGCTGCAACCGACGATCAACTTCCTGGAGTGGATGCGCATGCCGGGAGACCTCCTCTTCATCGCAGGCGGGGTGATTCCGCTCCTCATCCTCGCATGGCGCGGCGCGCGCTACGCGCGGCCGGCCACCGCCGCCGAGAAGGTTGGCCCGCTCTTCACGGAAGCGGACCCAGAGGACTCCGCGCTTTCGAGGTAAGCCAACGAGCGATACCGACCACGGAGCGAGAACGGATCTCGCCCGTGGTCGGGTCATAGGCATCCACGCCCCGCGCCTGCGCCGCGAGCTGATCCTCCCCAGGGCATGAAGAGGAATCGAGGTTGGGTCCCAGAACTGGTGCCTCGGTCAAGGTCACGGATGGAGAGGCGTAGCACCTGGAGCTGTGCGAGTCATCCGGGGTCGAGGCATGGCCTAGGCGAAACGCTCTCGGAGGACCGCGAAGCGGTCCCACAGGATAGCCCAGGGTCTCCTGACCCTGGGTCTCGCGGGCAGAAAGCACCTGGCATCCCAACGGGGTGCGACAACACATGGTCGCGGTTTGTGCCACCTCTTAGGTCGTGGTTCTTGTCTGCGAGCACATGACCTAGGTTGCAGACACCCTGGGCTGAGTTGTGCGGCCCCTTCGGGACCGGGGGAGGGCCGTCCGCGAGGCCTACTATAGGAGAAGCGGCGGGATTCTCGAGACGCACGCGCCCGGGTTTCTCAAAGCCGCCGAAGAGAGGCGCAGATGGCAGCCAAAGTGAGAGTTGGGGTCCTGGGCGGTGGTGGGATTCTCGGGGCACACGCGCCGGGATTCCTCAAAGCCGCCGATCGATGCACCGTCGTCGCCGTCGCCGAGCCGGATGAGAGCCGACACGCCCGCATCCGCCAGCTCCTCGGCGAGGGGGTCCGTCTTTGCAGCGACTATCGCGAGGTGCTTGCGATGCCGGATGTGGACGCGGTTGATATCATCCTGCCGCACTTCCTCCACCTGCCGGCCACCCTCGCCGCCGCCGAGGCGGGCAAGCCGGTCCTTGTCGAGAAAGTGATGGCGCGCAACGTCTGGGAGTGCGACCGCATGATCGAGGCCTGCGAGAAGGCGGGCGTCTCGCTCACGGTGTGCCATGACCGCCGCTATCACGGCCAATGGATGGCGCTGAAAGAGGTCGTCGACTCCGGCGCCCTAGGCGAGATCTTCTACTGGAAGCTCGAGCATAACCAAAACGTGCTCTTCCCGGAGGGAAGCTGGGTGCGTCGCCGCGACGGCATCGGCGGCGGCGCGATCATGAGCTGCCTCACGCACCAGATCGACTCGCTGCGCTACTACGGTGGCGAGGTGAAGAGCGTCACCTGCATGACCCACGTTCTCCCCGACCGCATGGAGGGTGAGACGGTGGGCATCATCGCGGCGCGGATGGCCTCCGGGGCGCTGGCGCAACTCTCGATCAACTGGTTCACGCGCTCGCACTGCGCCGATAGGGGGCTCTGGTACGAGCTGGTCCACGTCTGTGGCACGCGTGGTGAGGCCTACTATCAGTCGGGGAAGGGCACCTTCGTGCTGTTGCACGATAGCAGCGCCGCCGCCATCGAGCGCTACGGCCGGGCCGCCCTGGAGGGCTTTGTGCCCGTGCCCAGTGGCGAGTGGACCGGGCACGAGCGCTGCATCCTGGAGTGGGTGAAGCACCTGCGGGGCGAGGAGGCGCGCATCCTCACCAACGGGCGCGAGGTGCGCGGCACCGTAGAGGTTGCCGAGGCAGCCTACCTGGCCGAGGAGACCGGCCAGACCGTGACGCTCCCGATCGAGCCCCGCCCCTGGCCCACCGCCGACACAAGCAAGTAGCCGAAGGAGCCGATGATGCAGGTAGGCCTCGATACATTTACTATCCGCGAGCTCGGCCTAGACCCCTTCGCGACGCTCAACTTCATCCGGGAGCACGGGCTGGAGGGCGCGCAGTTCGGCGGGCTACGCAGTCTCAGCCCGGAGCTGGACCTGGGCAGGCTGCGCGAGGTGCGCGCGCACGCGGACGACCTCGGTCTCTACACGCATGTTTCGGTGCCCACGTGCAACCCGCACCTTGTACAGGGGAGCATCGACGAGCATCTGGCGGAGACGGCGCGGCAGATCGAGCTGGCCGCCCAATGTGGGTGGCACGAGCTCCATTCCTCGCTCGGGAGCGGCCCGGAGCGTTACGAGCACCCCGTGCGCTGGCCCCAACACCTCGCCGACTCGGCAGGCCTGATCCGCCGGCTTGGGCCGGTGCTGCGCGCGCACCGGAGCCGGATGAACCTGGAGACGCACGGGGATACGACCACGTTCGAGCTGGTCCGCCTCATCGAGGATGTGGACCCGGATATCGCCGGCATCTGCCTGGATACGGCCAATGTCCTCTGCCATGCCGAGGACCCGGTGATGGCCGCGCGGCGCGCGGCGCCCTACACGCACCTCACCCACACGAAAGACGCGATCGTTTACTTCTCCGAGACGGGTTATACCCGGCAGGGGCGCGCCCCCGGCCAGGGCTGCCTCGATTGGGAGGCGATCCTGCCGATCCTGGGCGAGTTCTCGCCCAACCTGCCGCTCTCCATCGAGGATCACAAGTGGCTCTTCACCGCCCACATCTTCGACCGACACTGGCTCGCGCTCCATCCCGATCTCACCCCGCACGAGCTGGCGCAGGTGGTGAAGCTTGTGCAGCAGTGCGAGAAGCGGATCGCCGCCGGGCACCTGGAGCAGCCAGACGAGTATGAAGCGATCCCCTATCGCGACCAGATGATGGAGCGCCTGCGCTTCGGGCGCGACTACCTTCTGGGCGTGCTGGAGCGCCGGGGCTTGCGATAGCACTCGGAGTGGAGCCCCCACGGGCAACTTGTGCAGGAGCCACCGCTTGCTGGCGCGGCGCTATCCCGCATTATTTGTCAGAATAATGAAAAGAAGTCTCTCTGCCAGGCGTGGCGCGGATTCGTGGGCACTGTCTCCGAAAACACCCTGCTTCCGGGCGCTTGTAGCGACAACGGTGTGTCACCAGACAAGAGACTTCTCTTGAAGTATTCTGGCGAATACTTCGGGCTATGCCGCCGCGCCTCGCCGGCCGTGGTATTCCAGGAAGCCCGCGGCGCCATCCTTGCCCATG
>DUUU01000024.1 GCA_012841485.1 Armatimonadota bacterium | reverse complement strand
CATCCGCCTGGAGCCGGACAATGCCAGTGCGCACATGGACCTGGGCTGGGCATATCTCGGGCTGGACCGCGACGCCGAGGCGGTGGAAGCCTTCAAAGAGGCCATCCGTCTGAAGCCGGACTTCGCGTTGGCGCACTATGGCCTGGGCTGGGCATATTTCGGGCTGGACCGCTACGCCGAGGCGGTGGAAGCCTACAAAGAGGCCATCCGCCTGGAGCCGGACAATGCCAGTGCGCATTCCGGCCTGGGCGGGGCATATCGCATGCTGGACCGCTACGCCGAGGCGGTGGAAGCCTTCAAAGAGGCCATCCGCCTAGAGCCGGATGATGCCAGTGCGCACTTTGGCCTGGGCCTGACGCATCTGAGGTCCGGCAACAGGGGCGCCGCTCTGGATGAGTACCGCACCCTTAGGAAACTAGACCGCGAGCTCGCAGAAAGCCTGTTCAAGTTCATCTACCCGTAGCGTTGGACTAAGCCCTGTGGCCCGGCCTGCCTCGCCGCCGGATGGCCGGGGACGCGAGCTCAAACGGGCGATCCCACGCCTTAGCTCACCGTCGCCCACAGCAGGCGGTGGTAACGGCGGTGGAGCTCCTCGCGCAGGAGGGCGTGCTCCGGGTGGGAGAGCTCCGGATCGGCCTTGACGAGCGAAAACGCCTCGCGCCGGGCCAGCTCCAGGAGCCGGGCGTCGGTCACCACATCGGCCAGGCGCAGCTTCAGGAGGCCGGACTGCCGGGTGCCGTAGAATTCGCCCGGGCCGCGCATCCGGAGGTCCTCGTCGGCGATCCGGAAGCCGTCGTCGCTCTCCACCAGGATCTGGAGCCGGCGCCTGGCCTCCTCGGTCGAGGCATCGCAGAGGAGGACGCAGTAGGCGGCCTGGTCGCTGCGCCGGATCCGCCCGCGGAGCTGGTGGAGCGTCGAGAGCCCGAACCGGTCGGCATTCTCCACGAGCATCACGGTGGCGTTGGGCACGTCGACGCCCACCTCGATCACGGTGGTGGCTACCAAAATATCGATCTCGCCGGCGCGGAACCGCTCCATCACATCTTGCTTGTCGTAGGCTCCCATCTGGCCGTGGAGGAGGCCTACCCGGCGGTTGGGGAAAACCTCGCCCTGAAGGCGCCCGTACAGCTCCTCCGCCGCCATCGCGGAAGCGCGCTCGTTCTCCTCAACGAGAGGGCAGACCACGTAGGCCTGCCGGCCCTGGGCGATCAAACGGTCGATGCCCCGGTAGACCGCCTGTCGCTCCTTCTCCCGCTTCCAGAAGGTGCGGACCGGCTTGCGTCCGGGCGGGAGCTCGTCGATCACCGAGACATCCAGGTCGCCATACACGGTGAGCGCCAGGGTGCGCGGGATCGGCGTGGCGCTCATCACCAACACGTCCGGGTTGAGGCCCTTCTGAACCAGCTCCAGGCGCTGCAGCACGCCGAACCGGTGCTGCTCGTCGATGATCACCAGGCCCAGGCGCTTGAAGGTGACGCTCTCTTGAATGAGCGCGTGCGTGCCGACGACCAGCTGACACCGGCCATCCGCCAGGCGCTCGCGGACAAGCTGCTTTCCCTTCTGCTTCACGCTCCCAACCAGGAGCTGCACCTCGACACCGAACGGCTCCAGCATCGAGGAGAGGGTGAGGTAGTGCTGCTCCGCCAGGATCTCCGTAGGCGCCATCAGCGCCGCCTGATAGCCCCCATCCGTCGCCGTCAGAATGGCGGCCATCGCCACCACCGTCTTCCCGGCGCCCACGTCGCCTTGCAGCAGGCGGTTCATCGCGCGGGGCGACCCCATGTCGGCGCGGATCTCCTCGATCACGCGCCGCTGGGCCGCGGTCAACTGGAAGGGGAGGGCGCTCTCGAATCGCTCCATGAAGCCCGGATCGAGCGGGAAGGTGATGCCCGGCTTCTCGTCCTGGAGGGCGTGCTTCCGCATCGCCAGGGCGAGCTGCAAGAAGAGAAACTCCTCGAAGACAAGCCGGCGGCGCGCCAGGTCTAGCTTGCCTGAGTCCTCGGGGTGGTGGATGTTCCACATCGCCTCGCGGATGCCGATCAGGTGGTGGCGCGCGCGCAGATCGGCAGGCAGGAGCTCGGGGAGATGGTCCAGACAGAGCGCCAGCGCATTCTTGATAATGTCTCGCAACCGCTTCTGGTAGAGCCCCTCGGTGAGCGGGTAGACCGGGGTGATCCGCGCGCCCCCCGCCGGGTCGTCCTCATCCATTTCGCCCCACTCGGGGCTGGCCATCCGCACGCCCCAGGGAGAGACCTCCACGGTGCCATAGACGTTGATCCAGCGCCCGTGCAACTTCGCGAAGGTCTTCTTGAGGAACCACTGGTTGAAGAAGACGAGCTCCAGGGTGCCGGTGCCATCCTCGATGAACGCCTTGAGCAGAAAGCGCCCATTCTTCGTGCGCGTGGCCTCGCACCCGATCAGCCGCCCGCATACCGTCACCTTTTCGCCGTCGCGCAGCGCGGCGATTTTCCGCTGCTCCCTGCGGTCCTCGTAGCGCATGGGGAAGTGGAGGATGAGGTCGCCGGCCGTCTGGATGTCGAGCTTGCCCAGGAGAAGGGCGCCCTGGGGACCAACGCCCTTCACGTATTGAATGGGGGTGTCGAGGGGACTGGTTCTCTTCCCGATGCCCTCTCTATCGGCTGGGGTTTGGCTGCTCATCACGCTGATTCTACTGAATGCCCGCGAGCAAGTCAAGCTGAGGATCCGTCGTGGAACCGACCGGGCGGTGGCCACGCGCGTGGCCTGTTATCGACCCGTGGCAGGAACGCACAGCCCGCGCTGCCCGCATCTCGCCCTCCGTTTCCGGCCCCTTCATCTGTGCTATTGTTCCCAAGAGGAACCGAGCGCCCGTTCGGCGAACGTAAACAAATACCCCGCTCGATGGGTACCCCCATGATGGGATGGTTGATGGATGAAGCAATGGAATGCGATCTCACTGGGAGTCCTGGTCGGGCTCGGCAGCTTTACCTTCGTTTACGCGAAGGGCTATTCTTACCTCCTGAACGACCCCCGGACGTGCGTGAACTGTCACGTGATGCGCGACCAGTATGATGCCTGGCAGAGCTCCAGCCACCATACCGTCGCGGTTTGCAACGACTGCCATACGCCCCACGCGCTTGTACCCAAGTACTGGGTGAAGGCCACCAACGGGATGCGGCATAGCGCCTACTTCACCCTGGGGAACTTCCACGAGCCGATTCGCATCACCGAAAGCAACCGGCGGGTGGCCGAGCATAGCTGCGTATACTGCCACGAGCGTCTCGTCAGGAGTATCCAGGGGCACGACGGCTCGCTCCGTTGTGTCTCCTGCCATCCCCGTGTCGGCCACCAGGATTGAGAGGTCGCCCGTGAAAGAGAACCGGATCCATGTTTCCCTCTTCGTCGTCACCACGCTTCTGACGATTGCCGTCGTGGGGCTCCTCCTCAACATCATCCAGCGCAAGCAAGAAGCGCGCGACCGCTTCGCGCATGTCGTGCCAATCGCCGACTTAGAGACCGACCCGGAGGTGTGGGGCCACAACTTCCCTGACCAGTATGATGGCTGGAAGCGCACCGCCGAGGCGTACGGCGCGACCGAGTTCGGCGGCGGCGCGCATCGCGACAAGCTGGCGCTTAACCCACGGCTGAAGGAGCTGTATGCCGGCTATCCCTTCAGTCTCGAGTATCGCGAGCGCCGCGGCCATGCACGGGCGCTGGAGGATGTCATTGGCACGAAGCGCCTGGGTGACGAGAAGCCGGGCACCTGCATGAGCTGCAAGAGCAGCGATAACGTGCGGCTATGGCACGAGATCGGCCCGGATCAGTTTTACCTGACTCCGATGCGCGAGCTGCAGAAACAGGTAAATCATCCCATCAGCTGCCTCAATTGCCACGATCCGAAGAACATGGAGCTGCGCCCGGCTAACCCGGCGTTCCTGGCCGCGATGAAGAGGCGCAACATCGACCTGACGAAGGCGACCCGGCAGGAGATGCGCACCTACGTCTGCGCTCAGTGCCACGTGGAGTACTACTTCGAGACGAAGGAAAAGCCGACTCTCCATTTCCCCTGGGAGAACGGCCTGCGCCTGGATGACATGGAGCAGCACTACGACGCCATTGACTTCGCGGATTGGGAGCATCCGGTGAGCGGGGCGAGGATGATCAAGGCGCAACATCCCGATTTCGAGATGTGGAGCACGGGCATCCATGCGCGCAGCGGCGTTGCCTGCGCCGATTGCCACATGCCGTTCCGGCGCATCGGGTCCCAGAAGATCTCCGACCACTGGGTGCGAAGCCCGCTCGTCAACGTGGCGCACGCCTGTCAAACCTGCCATCGGCAGACTGAAGAGGAGATGAAGGAGCGGGTGGTAGCCATTCAGAGGCGCACCCGGGAGCTCATGGACCGCTCGGAGGTGGCGATCATCGCCGCGACGCGCGCCATCGCCCGGGCGAAGGAGGCGGGCGCGCCCGAAAAGGCGCTTGAGGATGCGCGCGCGCTGCACCGGCGGGCCCAGTTCCGCTGGGACTTCGTCTCCTCGGAAAACAGCATGGGCTTCCACAGCCCGCAAGAGGCCGCGCGCCTGCTGGGAGAGGCGATCGATTTCGCGCGCCAGGCGGAGATCACCGTCCTACGCGCGCGCACTGGGATGTAGATGATGGAGACGCGCTACCTCGGGATTGACATCGGCAACACCAACCAGACGGTCGCGCTGGCAGACGCGCGCGGCGAGCTACTGGCGGTTGAACGCCGGCAAACCGATCCCTCGCGCGGGGCGCAGGGGATCCTCGCCTCGGTGATCGAGGCCGCAGATACTCTGCTGGACCACCGCCCGGCGCGCGATGCGGGGCTCGCCGCGCTTGGGGTGGGCTTTGGCGGGCCCGTGGAGATGCCCACTGGCGTGGTCCGGCTCTCGCACCAGGTGTCGGGGTGGGAGGGAGTTCCCCTGAAGCGGCTACTGGAGGAGCGCTTCGGGGTGCCGGTCACCGTAGATAACGATGCCAACGCCGCCACGCTGGGCGAGCTCGTCTTCGGGGCGGGCCGCGGCCTGCGCGACATGGTCTACATCAACATCGGCACCGGGATCGGCGGCGGTCTCGTCTTTGGAGGGAGGCTCTACCGAGGTGCGAGCACGTCGGCGGGGGAGGTGGGCCATACCATCGTGCTTCCCGGGGGGCCAGAGTGTACCTGTGGTCATCGCGGCTGCCTGGAGGCGCTCTGCTCCGGCACGGCGATTGGCCGGCGCGCGCGCGAGCTGGCCGAGGCGGACCCGGAGCTTGGCCGCCGGATGCGCGACCTGGCGGGCGGCGATCCTCAAGCCATTGCCAGCAAGATTGCCTTCCGTGCCGCTGCCGAGGGAGACCCCGGAGGCCGGAAGGTGGTAGACGACACGGTCGAGTATCTCGCCCTCGCCGTGGGAAATTTGCTGAACCTGCTCAATCCTCAGGCAGTGATTCTTGGGGGAGGCGTGCCGGAAGTGGGCGCGCCTCTCTTCACGCCGCTGCGCGAGCGCGTGCGCGATTACTGCATGGAACACCCCTATCGAGCGGCTCGCATCCTGCCGGCCAAGAATGGCTACGATGCCGGCGTGCGCGGTGCGGTGGCCCTCGCCTTGGAAGCTGCCGGTATGCTCCCCTGCGGATGAGATCGCTCCGTGATGGCGGAGCGTGAGGGGGCCCCCGACAGGAAGACGCTTCGTTCCTTGTGGACAGTCGGGCAGGGGGGCATTCCCGCTTTCCCAGAGAAGGGGAAGGCGTGACCAGCCGTGAATCTGTACAACGGTCAGGGCGCGAGAGGCGCTTCTGACCGCTGGCATGGCTGCCTCAACCCGCTCTGGCAGAGTGCCGATAGACACCACGGGGCAGCGTGGGTCTGAGACGCTTGTGAAGGGATCGAGGGATGCCCGGGAAGCAGGGAATGCCGTTTGCGCGCGCAGCCAGCGTTGGCTGTGGCGGAGTACTCGCGTTCTTCGGAGCCGGTATCATTGGGGGGACGGCGCTCTCCTTTGGCAAGGAGGGGGCCACCCTCGGCGACCTCGTCATGATGCTCCTCTTCGGCTTGCTTCCGTTTGCTCTGGGCATACACTGGGTCACTCAGGTGCTGAAGGCTCACCGGCGGGAAGCCTGGGAGGCTATCGAGCGCGAGGTGCTGAGCTACGCGATGCGGCAAGGGGGCGTGGTGACCGCCCTGGAGATCGCCGCGCACACGAGTCTCTCCTACGATGAGGTGAAGCGCTACCTCGATGGCCTGGCAGACAAGGGCCACATCGAGGTGACGCCAACCGACAACGGTCTGGCCTATCGCTTCCCAGGGGCCAACAGCAATCCGGGCGCCGCGCTCTGGAGTCCTCCCTCTACGGATGCTCCACACCTGCCCAATCGCTCCCCAGAGTGATGGCCGCGGTCGCTGGCTGCGGTGGAGTGGCGCGCGAGACCTCAATCGTCATCCAGGAGGATGACGCTGCCGGGGACGAAGAGGAAGGTGTTGTCACCGACCTGGTCGTAGGACCCATCGATCGCGTAGGCCACGCCGCTGATGAAGTCGAGCGCCTGTGTGCGCTCTTCCTCGGGCATCTCCGCGACGTTGACGATCACTGGGAGCGCTGATTTCAGCCGGTCGGCGATATGCGGGGTGTGCTTGAGGGAGCGAAGGTAGCAGGTCGTGATCTCTCGCGTATATACCTCTCGCTTGCGCACAAAAAGAACCCCCATGCCTCGGGCCTCACATGGCCGTGAGGTCGGGCAAGAACAAAGCCGCCGGCCCATCCACTCCCATCAGGAGGAGCGTGGGTCGCCTAGCCAGGAATCGCATGCCACACGCCTGTTTGCTTGCCGCTGGGGACGGGCGGGTTCCAGGCCGGCTCGGCCCATCCCCGCGATCCGAAACCTGCGCTATCCTTCTTCCGCCTCGAGGAAGCGCTCGGCGTCCATGGCTGCCATGCACCCGGATCCCGCCGCGGTGATCGCCTGGCGGTAGATCGGATCCTGCACATCGCCACACGCGAAGACCCCGGGCACGCTGGTGCGCGCCCCCTCGCGGGTGACGACGTATCCCTTGGCATCCAGCTCGAGCTGCTGCTCGAACAAACCGGTGTTTGGGCGGTGGCCGATGGCGACAAAGAGGCCGTTGGTCGGGTGCTCGGAGAGCTCGCCGGTCTTGACGTTGCGGAGGCGAACGGCGGTCACCTTCCCCTGATCCACATCTAGAATGTGATCGACGACGGAGTCCCAGATGAATCCGATCTTGGGATTCTTCATCGCGCGCTCCTGCATAAACTTGGAGGCGCGCAGTGTATCGCGGCGGTGTACCACGGTGACATGCTTCGCGAAGCGCGTGAGGAAGATCGCCTCTTCCATCGCCGTATCGCCGCCGCCAACCACCATCACCTCGAGGTTGCGGAAAAAGAAACCGTCACAGGTCGCGCATGCCGACACGCCATGGCCCATCAGTTTCGCCTCGGAGTCGAGCCCCAGCAGCCGGGCCGAGGCGCCCGTGGCGATGATCAGCGTCTTACATAGGTAGATATCGGGGCCAACGTTGACATGGAACGGGCGGCCCTGGATGTCCACTTCGGTGGCACGCTCGTCGATAAACTCGGTGCCAAACCGCTCCGCCTGGAAGCGCATGTCCTCCATGAGCTGTGGGCCCATGATGCCCTCGCGCATGCCCGGCCAGTTCTCCACCTCGGTGGTGATCGTGAGCTGCCCGCCCGGCTGATCACCGGCGATAACCAGGGGGGAAAGGCCGGCGCGCGCGGTGTAGATCGCCGCGGTGAGGCCGGCCGGCCCCGAACCCAGGATAATCACGTTCCTCACGTCATCCGGCATGTCGTATCCCTCCCATTCACCGAGTCTAAGTATACACGAGAACGAGCGGTTTGCCAAGGAGGGCGTGCATACCGCGAGAGCCTAAGAGGGTGAGCCGGGAACGATCCGCACTACGGGTATGGCGCGGGCGTAAACACCCGCGCTGCGTGTGGGCGAAGCCCTTCGGGCCGGGGGAGCGGAGCCCGCAGGACCCTTGCTGGGAAGCAGCGCGGGGCTCTCGCTCCGCGCGCCTGTTGGCCTGCGCGTGACTCTGGAGCGAACGCGCCGGGCTACAGACCGAGGCCCGGTTGGGCCGCGTGGCCAGAGGTGGGCACGTGCAGGTGCTGGTAGGCAGCCAGGGTGGCCTTGCGCCCGCCCGGGGTCCGAGCGAGGAAGCCGATCTGCAGCAGGTAGGGCTCGACGACCTCCACGAGGGTGCTCTGACTCTCGTTGAGCGTGGCGGCAAGCGCCTCGATCCCCACGGGGCCGCCCTGGTAAACATCGATGATCGTGCGCAGGAGGGCGCGGTCCAGATTATCCAGGCCCACGGCATCGATCCCCTCCAGGCGGAGCGCGGCATCAGCGACGGCACAGGTGATCACGCCTCCCGCCTCCACCTGGGCATAGTCGCGCACGCGGCGCAGAAGGCGGTTGGCAATGCGGGGGGTGCCCCGGGCCCGGCGGGCGATCTCAGCCGCGGCGTCCTCCCCAATCTCAATTTGCAGCAAACTCGCGGAGCGCATCACCACAGCGCGCAGCTCGTCCGGCGTGTAGTAGTTCATCCGGTATACGAGACCAAAGCGGTCGCGCAGCGGCGCCGTTAACAGCCCGGCCATCGTCGTGGCGCCGACGAGGGTGAACCGGCGCAGCTTGAAGTTGAGCATCCGGGCATTGGCGCCCTTGTCGACGACGAAGTCAACGATGAAGTCCTCCATCGCGGGATAGAGGTATTCCTCCACCGCCGGGTCCAGGCGATGAATCTCATCGATAAAGAAGACATCGCCCTCCTTGAGATTGGTGAGCAGGCCCATCAGGTCGCCGGCGCGCTTCAATGCGGGGCCGGAGGTGGCGATCACCTCAACATCCATATAGTGGCGGATGATGTGCGCCAGGGTCGTCTTCCCCAGGCCTGGGGGGCCATGCAGCAGCACATGCTCGAGAGGCTCGCCACGCTGGCGCGCGGCCTCCAGGGCGATACGCAGCGGCCGGACGACCTCCTGCTGCCCGATGTACTCATCGAACGAGCGCGGTCGCAGCGCCACGGTCGCGGCCTGGTCTTCCGGTATCTCTTCGTTGGTGATAAGGCGCTCTCTCGCCATGGCTCTTCTCTACGACGGCTTCTCGCCGGTCCAGATCTCTTCCAGCAGCGCCTGGGCATCCTCCAGCTCTGGGTGGCGCTGGATGGCGCGCGCGACCATCGCCTCTGCCTCGTGCGGCTTATAGCCGAGCTGCTCCACCAGGACCTGCTGCACATCCTTCACAAACTGTGACACCTCCTCCGGCGCGGGTGCCTCCTCCAGGTCCGGAATGGGAGCCAGGCAGAAGGGGAGCGACTTTCCCTTCAGGGTCGCGACCATCTGCTCCGCCTTGCGCTTCCCGATGCCGGGGAGGCTGCTGAGAACGCGCGTATCGCGACGCTCGATGGCCGCAGCGATCTCTGCCACCGGGATCGCCATCGCCTTGGCGGCCGTCGCGGGGCCGATATCGCTGACGGTGATGAGGAGGCGAAAGAAATCCTTCTCCAGGCGCTGGTTAAAACCAAAGAGGGTATTCGGTTGGCGGTCGGCGATATGCTCGTAAACGTAGAGCTCCACCTCCTGCGCGCGCAGGCGCTCCGCGTCGTGTAGGGCCTCGCCCAGGCGCGCGCGCAAGGCGCGCATCTCGATGGCGGGAAGAAGCACCTCATAGCCAACGCCGCCGACGCATAGGATGACGCGCTCGTCGTCCAGCTCCACCAGGTTGCCGCGCAAATAGCCGATCATCTCTCCCTCGTTCGCAAGGGGCTGCCCTGCCGGTAGCATCCCGTGAGCGCCAGGGCGAGCGCGTCGGCGACATCGTTGGGGTGAGGCGGCTGGCTCAAGCCGAAGACGCGCTGAACCGTGCCCTGAACCTGCTCCTTGCTCGCCCGCCCGGATCCCACCACGGCGCTCTTCACCTCGCTGGGCGCATAGCTGATCACGGGAATCGCCTGGTGTGCGGCGGCCAAGCAGATCGCGCCTCGCGCGTGTGCCATGAGCAGCGCCGTCCGCGGGAACTGGTACTCGGTGTAGAGGTCTTCCAGAGCGATCACCTCGGGATGGCAGTCGCGAATCACCTCGGAGATGCCCTCATAGAGAGCGCGCAGCCGCTCCGGGAGGGCGTCTTCACGCCTGGTGCGCACCGTTCCGGCCTCGCAGATCCGGGGCGCGCCCGCGGCGATCTCCACGACGCCATAGCCGGTGGTCCCCAGCCCCGGGTCGATCCCAAGCACACGCAACACCGGCACCCCCTCTCGCTCTCCGCCTGCAACGCATTATAGCATACATCGGTTTGCTGCGTCAAAGCAATCGTTTTTCTACGCCCCGGGCCCCTTCCTGCCCTCCGGCCCCGCGCCGGCGTCGATAGCGCGGATAAGAGGACGGACGCTGATGGGGAGGGTGCGCTCGCGGCGTACTGTCGCGCGTTACGGGCAGATGCCCCATCGCACCCGGCACCGAACCCTCGGCCGCCGTTAGGGGCGAACGTTCACTGTTCGCCCCTGCCAAATCCAGGTTCGTCACCTCCGCGCGGAACACGCGGCGCTGCAGTTCACGCTCGCGCGATGCCACTGCGCTACGCGGCCTCTCGCCGCCGGGTGTTGATCGGAGGCGCAGTGACTGGTATACTGGCGGCAATGAAGCTTAGAGATAGGAGTTCCGCATGAGCGAATGGGCGAATCTGGTGCATGAGCTGGGCATGTTGGCGCGGCTCGAGCGGAGCGGGCTACTCTTTCTGGGGAGCGGCCGGCAGACGGTCGCGGAGCATTCCCACCGGGTGGCGTGCATTGCTTTGATGCTCGCGCGCCGGTGCGAGGAGCGGGTTGATGAAGCCCGGCTGGCCTGGCTCTGCCTCTTTCATGACCTGCCAGAGACGCGCATCGGGGATCACAACTACGTGAACCGGAAGTATCTGCGCGTGGATATGGAGCGCCTGTGCGCCGACATAGGCACCGCGTCGCCTTTGGGGAAGATCCTTATCGCCGCAGTCGATGAGTTTGAGAAGGGTGAGACGCTGGAGGCACGCCTGGCGCGTGATGCCGACCAGATCGAGCTCCTCGCCCTGCTGCGTGAAGAGGCCGACCTGGGCAATCCACGGGCCGATGAGTGGATCCGAACCTGCCGCGAGCGCCTTCAGACACCCGTCGGGCGGGAACTCGGCGACGAGGTCCTGACAACACCTGCCGATGACTGGTGGTTCGGCAATAAGCGCGATCCGCACTGGGTCACCGGGAAAGGCTGAGACGTGCGCTTCAGCGATGCGAGCTGGGGGCTGCCGGTGAGTTCCCCGCGCACCCGGCGCACCCATCTCCAGAAGCACACCCACTGCTGCAAGGGGACAGCACGTCCGCGAACGCCAACCCCACGCGGGCGCCTGTCTCCTGATACTCCACGAGGACACGCTCTGCCGGGATATTGATCTCAACCACGCGCGCGTTGCCCTGGGGGGTGGCGATGGTGGCTCCGATGCGAGGAAGGCGTGGCTTTGCCTGTCGGTAGAGCTCCACCTCGTAGCGCAGGCAGCACATCAGCTTGCCGCATTGGCCCGAGAATTTCGTCGGGTTGAGGGCAAGGTCCTGGTCCTTGGCCATCTTCATGGAGATCGGCTCGAAGCCGGTGAGCCACGCGGTGCAGCAGAGTTCGCGCCCGCACCGCCCGAAGCCGCCAACGAGCTTGGATGCGTCGCGCGCGCCCACCTGGTGTAGTTCGATGCGTGTCCGCAAGGTGCTGGCGAGATCCTTGACCAACTCGCGGAAATCGACGCGCCCCTCGGCATAGAAGAAGAAGACAATGCGGGCCCGGTCGAGGGTGTACTCGGCGCGAAGGAGGCGCATCGGGAGGCCATGCTTGGCGATCTTGGCGGCACAGAGGCCCAACGCCTCCTGCTCTCGCTGGAGGTTCGCACGTGCTTGAGCATGGTCTTCCGGCGTCGCTTCACGGATGATGGTACGCAAGGGCTGCGTCAACTCCTTGAGCGGCACTTCCTGGCGCTCGCGACGCACCATGCCCAGCTCCACGCCCCGAGCCGTCTCCGCGACGACGTAGCTGCCGGCGCGCAGATCGAGCGATCCGGGCCCGAATGGGAGCATCTTCCCCGGTTCACGGAAGCTGACGAAGACGACTGTTGGCATACCTCTAGTCCTTCCAGATTCCCGCAGAGGGTATCCGGGTCTATCTACCATCATACCATACGCCAGGATGGGGATCAACCACGCGGGCGCACTCCAATCGGGGCAAAGGCAGGCGCGCGGATCGGGGATGAACAAGTGAACGCCGCCCCCTCCTTGCCGGCGCGGTGTCTGCGGCTCCGCTCTTCCGCAGGTCCTCCGCGGGCGCAGGTGATGGAAAAGCTGCTCTCCACACTGCTCGGGGGGGGACATGCCAGGCAGGCGCTCGAAAAAGCGGCGCGCGGGTCAGGCAGGATCCCTGCCGGGTAAGAGAGAATAGGTAGAGAGGAGAGCGCCCAGCAACCCTCTTCGCTGGCGCGCCACGGGGTCGCTACGCCTGACGCCATCACCGGCACCGGCGCCTTCCGCGCCGCCGTGTGCCGCCCATTCCCGGAGTTGTTTTGTGTCGGTTGTAGGCACGGGGGGGATTCCTTGGAAGAGATTGATGTGGCTGAGGATGGCCTTCTGTCGGGCACGTTCATCTACACGATGGATCCGAAGGGCCGCGTGATCATGCCCCGGCGCTTCCGAGAGCGCCTTGGCGTGCCCTTTGTCCTGACCAAGGGGATTGGCGGATGCCTGCTGGCCATGTCGCGCGAGCGTTGGCAGCCTCTGGTGGACCGCTACTCTAGCGAGAGCATCATCTTCCAGCGTTTCTACCTTGCCGGCGCAGTGGAGTGCCGGCCCAGTCCCAAATCCGGCCGCTTCCTCATTCCGCACCCGCTCCGCGAGTTTGCCGAGATTTTGCCCGCCCAGGAGGCGACGGTTGCCGGCATCGGCGTGGCCGTGGAGATCTGGAACAAGCAGCGCTGGGAGCGGGCGAGTAAGCATCCTGAGCAGCGCGACCGCCGGCAGCTTCGTTTCGAGCTCGACCTGGAGCCGGTCGCCACCGAGCCTTTCGCGATGCGCGTGCGATCCCTCCTCGGGATCCCCATCGTTGAGACGAAGGGCACCATGGATGTCCGCGCGGGCCGCTTGCTGGCCGCGCGCATGCAGGAAGTGACGCCTGGCTCCGTACCCGCCGTTGTCCTCGACCTGCGCCAGGCGACGCGCCTGCGCACCACCCCGTCCGGGCTGCGCTGGGCCCTCGCCCAACAGCGCGCGCGCGGCGTCGCCGTCTGCCTGCTTACCAGCGACCCGGCGGCAAACCGGCTCCTCTCGCGCTATGCCGATGTCTTCGCCACCCTCGAAGACGCGCTCTGGTGGCTGGAAGAGCACACCGCCGGCGAATCGGCAACCACGGAGACGGCTCCGCCCGAGTCCCCTCCCTCGCTTGGCGTTCAGTAATCCCCTTGGGAAGCGGGGATCCGGCGGTAAGGAGTCCGGCTTGGGCACAGAGACTCCCGGCGCCAGTGCCCGGACCTCTCCGGCCTCTTCTCCCGTAGCCCCGCGGGCGGCCCTGCCCCGACCTGGAAGAGGTCGTACAATCCGCTACCACGAATTGTCGCACCCTTTCAGGGTGCCGGGTATTTTCTGCCTGCGAGACCCAGGGTCAGGAGACCCTGGGCTGTCCTGTGGGACCGCTTCGCGGTCCTCCGAGAGCGTCTCGCCCGGGCCATGCCCGGATCCCAGATGGATTGCATCCCCCGGGCGCCTGCCTGGCCCATCCGGAAGCAGGGCGAACAGTGGATGTTCGCCCCTCCACGTCGCCTGCGGTTTGGTCGTGGTGGCCTGGGCGGGGAAGCCCCACAAGGGGCTTTGCCAGGAAGCAGCCCGGCGCTTCGAGCTCCGCGCGGGTGATGCGCAACCCGACCTGTCTCGGAATCCCAGCCCGGGAAGCCGAGGCTATGGCAGGGACCGGGCCATGCGGTGAAGCTCGGGGAGGCCCACCTCGCCCAGGAAGGCGAACGCCACGCCGCGATGGCGGAGGCGAAGCATGTCTCCCACGGGCAGCATCACGGCCACCGGTTCTGCCTCCGCGGAGAGGTGCCTGCTGGCAAAGACGGAAAGCGCGCGCAGCCCATCCGAATACTGGATGTGCGCGACCGGCTCACCACAAGGACAGCCACACCGCGTGTGCGAGAACGCTTCGTACTCATACCCCACCGGCACGTAGCGGGGCCGGATGCCGGGCAAGCCCAGATACCGCAACAGCTCGGCCTCGGCCAGGGGAGGGGGGACCTCCGGGGCGTAGGGGATGGACGCCTGAACGCGCTCTGCGCGATGCGGCGGCAACAGCTTAACCTCGCGATAGACCGTGCGCACACCCACCGTGCCGTCGGCGCGGAAATCGTCCGTGCGCAGGATGAGCCCCGTATCCGGATCGACCCACCAGCGACGGGCCACATGGTGCGTATGCCGGTGGATCAGTAGCAGCCGGCGCGCAGGCCGGCCGGCAGCGCGGGCACCGCCCAAATCGCGCGCCTCATAGTTGCGCAGAAGTAGCTCGAAGCGCCGCTGATGCAGCGACGGCGTCTCCTCGCAGGGGGTAGCCGAGGCCATAAGGAGGCCCGGCGTGGGCCCACCCTCGCGATGGATGCGGCCGCCATGCTGGATGGCGACCACCCCCTTGAGCGGCGGAGTGAGATACTCAATGCGGCTGCGCCGATCTCCCGTGCAGAGGAGCCGCGCCGTGGTGGTGATGGCGCGCCCGCCGGCGAAGGTGGTGGTCACCACGACCGCGGTGTGCGGCACCCGGCCACGCCGGGCATCAATCCAGCGCAGAAGCGCCTCTGCGCGCATTGGCGCCCGGCGGCCCTCAACCCACGCCAGAGAGGCGAGCGCAAGGAGCAGGAGCACAACGGCTGCAGCGACGACACTCCGGCGGATCACCAACGCGGCGTCCCTTCCGCCTGGCGCTGGCCGGCCAGGGTCACAAAACTCACCAGTCCAACATGGTTGGCAAACGGCTCGCCGTGCGCCAGGGTGGCGTGCCGCTGAATGTAGGTCAGGCTCTCAGGCGACAGCGTGGGAAGGGGCGCGGGAGAGTGGGCCTGGCGGCTGCTTGCCAGGAGAAATGCCAGAGCGATTCCGAGGCCGGCCGCCGCAAGCGGAGCCAATCGCGGACGAGCGCGACGCACGACCACGCGCGGGGCAGGGGGTGCTTCCAGCTGTGCGCGCACCGCGTGCCACATCCCCGGTGGCGGGGCGGCCGGGGGCACGGCATCAACCAGCGAGAGCACTTGTTGCAGAATCTGCTCCTCGCGCCGGCACGACGCGCACTCCCGCAGGTGTGAATCCAGCCACCGTTCCTGGGCGGGCCGGAGCAATCCGACAGATCGGTCGGCCAGCATGCGCTCTGCGCGGGTGCAGGCCTTTCGTGAATCACCCCTGTGCCAGAACATAGCCCCTCAATTTCCGCTTCAGCGCTTCCCGCGCTCGTGCAAGACGCGACTTGACGGTGCCGGACGCGCACCCCAGCATCTGGGCAATCTCCTCGACCGGCATCTCGTGCAGGTGGTGGAGCAGGATCACCTCTCGGTGAATCGGCGGCAGCTCGTCGATCGCCGCACGCACGACCGCCGATACTTCCCTGGACTCCACCACGTCGGCAGGACTGGGCGCCGGGTCGGCAAACTGCTTCTCCAGCGTCTCGTCATCCCAAGTCACCCCTTCGTCCAGCGACTCCCACAGGCCGGCACGCCGGTCGCGCAGGTGATTGCGCGCCAGGTTGGTGGCGATGCGATAGAGCCACGGAACGAAGGCATGGCCCTGCTGCAAGGAACCCAAGGCGCGGTACGCGCGCACAAAGGCATCCTGCGTCACATCCTCGGCGTCCGCCGTCGATTTGACGATCCCCAGCACCAGGCCGTAGATGCGCCGGTGGTATCGCTCGAAGAGCACCCGAAAGGCATCCACGTCCCCGGCCTGCGCTCGTTCGACGAGGAGGGCATCGCCAGCACCCGTCGCGGGATCTACAGCCACCTGGTGCTCTCCTGTCTTGCACCTACCGGAAAAGACACCGGTGGTGCAGGTGGGGTTCCGAGCGTGTTCAGCATAGCCTCATTATAGCAGATCTAGCGCTGGCCAGGTGCAAATCGCCCACAATCGTGGAAAAATGGAGAGGTGGGCAGGCCGCGTGAGGCTGGCGGGGCTTCGCCCCTGCCGCAGGGGAACGGATAGACACCATGCAATACCACATTCCACTGGGAGAGGGGCGGCCCCTTCGCCTGGATTACACCCTCGACTCCGGCCAGGTGTTTCGCTGGCGGCGGGAGGAGGATGGCCGCTGGTATGGCACGATTCGCGGCACCGGCCTCGCCCTCCTGCAGGAGGGAAGCCACCTCGTCGCTGAAGCCGAGGGCGAGCCGATCACGTCGGGTGAAGTGGTCCGCTTCCTGGGCCTGGACGACGCGCTCTCGGAGATCCGCGCCTTCCTATCGCGCGATCCGGTGCTCGCGCGCGCTTTCGCCGCGGTGTATGGGCTGCGCCTGGTCCGGCAAGACCCCTGGGAGGGGCTGGTGGCGTTCATCTGCTCCAGCCACAACGCCGTGTTCCGCATCCAGCGGATGATGGGTTGTCTGGCCGAGCGTTTTGGCCGGAGGCTGCGCGTCGCTGGCCGGACGGTCCACACCTTCCCGCCGGCGCGCGTGATCGCTTCGCTGGAGCTCGCGGATCTGGCGGAATGCCGCCTGGGTTACCGCGACGCCTACGTGCTAGAGGCCGCGCGGATGGTAGCCCGGGGCGAGATCGACCCGTACGCGCTCGTGGATGCGCCGGCGGAGGAGGCGCGCGCCGCGTTGATGAAGGTGCCTGGCGTCGGCCCGAAGGTGAGCGACTGCATCCTGCTGCTGGCGCTTGGGAAGAAGGAGTGCACCTTTCCGGTGGACGTGTGGGTGCGCCGCGCCGTGCTGCGGCACTACCGCGACGCGGTCCGCCGTGCCACGGGGGTCGAGCTGGCGACCGAGGAGAAGGGGTTGACAATGCGCCACTACCAGGCGACTCGCGAGTGGGCCCAGCAGGCGTTCGCGCCCCATGTCGGCTACGCGCAGACCTACCTCTTCCTCGCTACCCGCCTCGGCGCCATCTAGCCCGCATTATTCATCAGAATAATGAAAGAAGTGTCTCTGCTAAGCGTGGCACGGGTTCGTGGGCACAGCCCCGAAAACACCTTGCGACCGAGCGCTTATGGCGGCAACGGCGTGCCACCAGGAAGAGTCTTCTTTTTGAAGTATTCTGATGAATACTTCAGGCTAGTCGTTTCGGCCCGACCGCCCGTGCATGCGCCTTGAAGCCGCCCTGCACCAGCGCCCGCTGCGATGGCCAACGCTCTCGCAAACACAAAAAGCCCTCCGAGAGGGTCGTCCCGGAGGGCTTCACGTTTCTAGATTTTGGTGGAGCTGGGGGGATTCGAACCCCCGACCTCTTGAGTGCGATTCAAGCGCTCTCCCAACTGAGCCACAGCCCCATCAGCATCGTTAGTATACCACGAGCAGTCGGGTGATGTCAACCCCAATTCTGTGCCGGTTCGCCGGCAGCCAGGCATCGCTCCGCGAGGAGGACCGCGACCAGGTCATCGATGGGGCAGGGGGGGACCTGCAAGCCCAACGGAATCAGCCGGCGCAGGCCGCGTGGCGGGTTCTCCTGAAAGTAGCGCTGCCTCGCTTCGAGCGTGGAGAGGTGCTCGTCTACCGGCACCACCGGGCGGCCTCCGGCGAGCGCCGAAAGCTGCGCGCGCACCCGGCGCGACGCGGTACGGTCGCCCACGGCGATCTCCGTGACGGCGTGCGCCTCTAGCAGCTCACGGATGCGGTCGCCCAGCCGCTCGGTCTCCACCACGCCGCGCATGCGCACGCGCCGCGAGGAGTCCACCACCGCCACGCCGCACTTGTGGCTGCCCGGATCGACGGCCAGGATCACGCGCTCAGGCATCCGCCGCCACCTCACTGAACCGTGAGCACGGAGCCGCCCTTGCGAGGTGTTGCCTCGGCGGGGCGCGGGGTGACGCGGAAGCTAATCTGCACCGTGTCCGCCGTCCAGAGATCCGCCGCCGAAATCGCCTCCACGATCGCCATGCCGCGATGCCGGCGCACCTGCTCCGCGACGGCGACGAGCTCGGCGAGTGGCACCTCGCCTACGCGCGGCCGCTCCACGACGCCAGGCGTCGCATCGCGGGGGATCATGCCTCGCGCGACAGCCGTCGCGCGGACCTCCGTCTGGAGCATGGCCACGAGTTCTTCCACCAGCGCTCCTGTCTGATGCCGGCCGTTCATCTCCCGGCGCGCGATCGGCTCGCCCTCATGGAAGACGAGCCGGTTTTGCCACAGCTGCACCTCCGCGAGCACCGGCTCGCCGGCCACGGTGTTGCTGGCGACGCGAATTAGGGCGACCACGCCGGTGTTCGCCCGGCTAATCTCCTCCGTCACCGTGTCCAGCGCATCCATGCCGAAGAAGACCTGCTGCGCGCGCTGCTTCCCGCCATCCGCCGGCGCAACCACGCGCACCAGCAAGAGCGCCAGATCCGGCTTCGACTTGATGCCGGCGCCCCGGCTCGCGGCCACCTCGCGCGCCTTCTCCACAATCTCCTCCAGCCGGGCCCGGATGTGCGCGCGCGGCTCGCGACCATCCACCACCGCCCAGGCTAGCTCCTCGCCCACCGCGAAGACCACCGTAGACCGGCGTTGCGAGTCGTACGATTGCACCAGGTCGTGGTTGACTTTCCGCGCGGCCTCCACCGTGCGCATCAACTCATCGCGCTGTTGGCTGAGGCTTGCCACTTGCTCGCGCAAGGCATCACGCGATTGCTCCAAAGAGGCCTTGGCCTGCTCCAGGGACCGGATCTGCTCGCGCGATGCCTTCACGTGTCCCATCAGCTCCTCGACCTGCCCCATCAACAGGTTCAGCTGATCGCGCGTAGCGCGTAGGCTACCCTGCGCCTCCGTCAACTCCTCCGTGACCTCGGAGAAGCGCGACGACACCTTTGCGTGGCGCGCCGCCACCTCCTCATAACGGGCCTTGGCGACGTGATAGCGGTCCTGGGCATCCTTCAGGCGCTCCGAAGCCTGATTCAACCCCGCGCGGGCCTCGCGGATCTGCTGACCCAGGCGAGCAATCTCCTCGGTCTTCTCCGAGGCGAGGCGGCTCCGCTCCGCCACCTCGCGCTGGAGGGTGGCGACGCGGCGCTCGGCCTGAGCGCGCGTCTCCTCCAGGCGTTTGAGCGTTTCGGCGAGCTGCTGGCGCGAGCGCTTCTCCTCCGCCGCGGCGCGTTGGGCACGCTCCTTGGATGTCTCGTAATCCGACCGCAGCCGATTGCTCTCGGAGACGAGCCGGCGGTTCTGCTCCTCGAGACGGTCACGCTCTTGCCCCAGCTTGGCGCGCTCCTGCTGTAAGTCGGCCACCTCAAAGAGGGCGGTCCGCACATGGACGCTCAGGAGCGCCATCGCCACCAACGACATCACGGAGATCAGCATCCCCGCGATGACCGTGAAGCAGAGCGCCGTGTGTCGCGGGCGAAGCCCGCACACCGTCAGCCGCCGCTTGCCCATATACCGCCCCAGGCGATCCCCCATGAAGGCGATCATGCCGCCCGCGAGGGTGAGCCCGAGGAGCATGAACCACGTATACTGATGCATTGCTCCCCCCGCCGCAGGGCCTGCTCCTGCCTGCGAGTGCCCGCCGAG
Organism: Armatimonadota bacterium; assembly: GCA_012841485.1. Next base: position 1,018 of record DUUU01000024.1, on the reverse strand, counting down.
CCATCACAGCGGTCGCGCGTTCTCTGGATCGAAACCCCACGAGTAAGCTTGCCGCGCAACCGGGCCCCCGAGCATCCTGGCACGGGTGAGACGCCCGCCGCGCCAGCTCGTGAAGCCTCGGGGTTTACTATCTTAGTTCGGCGCGCGGTAGAGTAGCACCCCCCCAATGGCCGCGGCTGCAATGTTCGGGATCCACGCGGCCAGGAAGGGGTCCATTGCCCCGCCCTTGCCCAGCGTGCCCAGGTAATGCCACACAATATAATACACGAAAATGATCAGTACGCTCAAGCCCAGGCCAAGCGAAGAGCCGGTCCGCTGCCGGCGCAACCCCAGGGGCACGCCGATGAGCGCGAAGACGACCGCCGCGAAGGGCACCGAGAAGCGCTGGTGCAGATTCACCTCATACTCGCTCGCCGGGATCCCCACCGCCATTCGGTTTCGGATCGCCTGTCGGAGCTCCCCGACCGGCATCTCCTGAGCCTTCACCTCGTCGCGCGCCACATTTCCCGGGTCACGGCCCAGGTCGAGCACGATCTCATCCAGATGCAGCGGCTCGATGGCCGCGCGCTTCTCCCCTGCTTGCGGAGCGCCTTCCTTGCCGCCGGGGAGCACATAGTAGCGCACGCGGTTCAACCGCCACATGCCGCTCTTGCTCCCACCCTCGCCTTCGTAGGTCGCCTCCTCGGCGTAGGCAATCCCTTCGGGCACGCCCTTCTTATCCAGATAGACGACCTTGACTCCCAAAAGGGTTCCTTGATCTCCCGTGCCGGGGCCCTGGCCGGCGCGCACCCGGATCCGCTCCACCCCCACAATCAGGCGCGCGGGGCCCTGTGCCGGGTCTGGCACCCAGAAGAGGATGTTATGCTCGACGGCCGCATCCGCGCGCGCCCGGATACCCAGCTTGAGATCCCGCACCTCGCGGTAGCAGGAGGGAACCACCGTTTCCTGGAAGGCAAAATCGAAAACCGCCACGACGGTGGCAAGAGCGAGCACCGGCACTGCCATCCGGCGCAGGCTG